>CAYSGC010000169.1:0-6190 GCA_964430145.1 uncultured Fusobacteriaceae bacterium
TCTATACTCCCGAGGGGGGAGAGTTTTATATAAACTCCTTTGAGGGGGATATATGTGGAATAAACTTTTCTCTGTTTAAGAATTACGGGAGCGAAGACAACTTTATGGATATAGATGTAGTGGCCAAGGAGGACTCTGTTGTTCTTTCCCTTCCCTTTGACAGGGTAGAGGAGATGGATCTAGAGGATGTGGTAAAAAATCAAACCTTAAAGAAGATTGCTCTCATGGGAATGAAGGAGCACTTTCAGCACTCTAAATACCTGGTATATAGAAATGTGTATTCCAATGAGGAGTTTGTAATAAAGTATCTAGAGGAGTATGAGAATGATAGGATAAGGGATACCAGGGATCTGGCTGAGGTACTGAATATAAGTCTTAGGAGCCTCCAGAGGGTACTAAAGAAGTTCTACCAGCTTGGTTTTATAGAGAATACAGAGGGGCATATAAGGCTCAAGGACAGAGAGGGCATGGAGAAGTATAAGAAGAAGTTTATAAAGTAAAGGGGTTCTATATTTTAGCCTTCCAGAGATCTGATTTTTTTGAAGGAGTTAATTTATTGGGATATACTCTGGAAAAGAGTTGAGGTGAATAGGATGATTTTAATAACAGGGGGGAATGGTTTTATAGGGAGCTGTCTGATTAAAAAGCTGAACAGACAGGGTGAAAGAGAGATCTATATTTCCGATGAGTGCATTGAAAAACATAGCTTAGAGAACCTGGAGGGAGCTGAGTTTATAGATTGCATACCTCCAGATAACCTTATAGAGTGGCTAAAGGTAAATGTAGAGAGGGTAGGGATAATAGTTCATTTGGGAGGGTGTTCCGCCACAGATCAGGTGGATATAGACTACCTCACCAGGACAAACTATGAGTTTACCAGGGAGCTTTATACCATTGCCAATACCAATAAGATAAAGTTTATATATGCCTCCTCTGCAACAACCTATGGAGATGGGGAGGAGGGGTTTAGTGACAATCTATCCTCTGAAGAGCTTAACAAACTGAGGCCATCCAATAAGTATGGAGAGTCAAAGCACCTAGGGGATCTATATATAGTTAATGATGAAAACCTTCAGTGGGAAAATATAATAGGATTAAAGTTTTTTAATGTATATGGTCCCAATGAATACCACAAGGGAGAGATGGCATCAGCTGTAATGAGGATGTACAAACAGTTTAGGAAGGATGGTATAGTAGAGGTTTTGGTTCCAGGGGATGAAAGAAGAATTCAGAGGGACTTTGTCTATATTAAGGATGTCTTAGATGTAATAGAATTTTTTATGAAAAATAATGTCCGGTCAGGTCTCTATAATGTAGGAAGCGGAGTGAGCAGGTCATTTGAAGATATAGCCAAGCTTGTTGTGAGGACAGCAGGAGGTCAGATAGAACCCGAGGAAGTGATAGTGAAAAAAGCTATGCCTGAAGAGATGAGAAGAAGGTATCAGTACTATACCTGTGCAAACCTTGAAAAATTAAGGGAAGCAGGGTATGGAAGGGAGTTTTGCTCCTTGGAAGAGGGAGTGGAGGACTATATCGTCAACTATCTTAGATATGGAAGGTACTACTAGAGATATCGTTGGATAAAAGTCTCCTAAGGGGGGACTTTTTTTATTGTTAAGGAAAGTATAGAATTTACTAAAAACTAAGTGAAGTGATGAGCCTTCCAACTGATTATAAGGATGCAACGTCACGTTGCTTTTTATTGGAAAGGTATTTGTGTGGTAAAAGTTCAGGGAATTGATTTTATTTGAAACAAATGTTATAATTAAGCTTTGTTCACATTAGCTAGGAGGAAAGATGAATAGATTATTTGATGTTATAGATAACTTTACCACAGTAAATAACTCCACCTTCTCCAGGGGAAGCGTTGAGTTTTCAGATATAGATTCAGCGGATCTGGTGATAGATACCCTGTACAGAAGCGGGAAGTCCAATAACTCCATTAAGGATGAGCCTATAAGCAGGATGCTTAACTGTGGAAATAGAGGGGGTCTGAGATACAGGGGAACCATAAAAAAATCTATCTCTGGAGTGGAGTATATTGTCCTCTACTCAAATCTCAACGAGGTCTACAGGCCAGATTACTTTATAACTCCAGCCAGCCTCTTTATGTACTATGGAGACAATAAGAGGGGAAGGGATATACTGGATACCCTAAAGAAGGGGAATATGGTGTTAAAGGGGTGCTTCGATGCTCTCTATGAGGGAAAGAGAGAACATATACCACCCATCTTTATCTTTATCCGTGGAGAGAGCGGAAGGGGAGTTGTCTTTAAGGGCGTGGCAGTCCCGGGGGCCTCTGGATTAAATATAAATAATGCCCTGGTTAAGGTAGAGATGATCCACGAGGGAGAAGCAGCTCTGAACTATAAGGCTACCTTCACAATACTGGATATAAGGAGTGTATCCAGAAGGTGGGTAGATGATGTCCTAAGTGGAAATATTATGACGGAAAATACTCCTGAAGCTTTTAAATTATGGAGGGAAAAGGGTGTCTATAGGCCATTGAAGCCATAATATAGATATCATAAGTTTCACGGGTAAGAAGATACCTGAGAGATGAATAAAGGGAGGCAGATATCCTATCGGTATCTGCCTCCCTAATTTTTTTTTGATCCTACTCCTCCCTCAGAAATTTAAGGGCAACATTCACATGGCACTGGGTCCCAAGGATGAGGGCATCCAGGTCTACCTTCATATTCGGATTGTGCATCATGTAGGTACATCCCTTCTCCTCATTGCCACATCCCAGCCAGTAGAAGGCACCGGGAGAATCCTGAAGATATCTTCCGAAGTCCTCACCGCCTGTATTGGCTAGATCTGCCAGCTCCACATTTTCCTCCCCAAAAGCCGGGATAAGGGCATCCCTTACAAGAACTGCCATCCTCTCATCATTTATAGTAGGGAAGTATCCCTCTACCACCTTAAACTCAACCCTTCCCCTGTGGGCAGAGGCAAGGGAGTGGGCAACCTCCTCCATCCTCTTGACTATAAATCTCTTCACCTCATCATCAAAGGTCCTCAGAGTTCCATTTAGAAAAACCTCGTTGGGGATGATATTGGAAGCCCCATCTCCTCCCCGGATCGTTCCAAAGGAGAGCACTGCTGTAGAGCGAGGATCTATCTCCCTGGAGATGATGCTCTGGTAGGAGGAGATTATATTTGAGGTGAGAACTATGGGATCTACAGCAAGGTAGGGGGCAGCTCCATGCCCTCCCTTTCCTATTACCTTCAGTGAGAAGGAATCTGTAGAGGCGGTACACTCCCTCCTTGGAATCCCCACGCTGCCAGTAGGGCTGCAGGTATTGAGATGGAGGCCAAATGCAGCATCTACATCATCAAGAAGTCCGCTCTCTGCCATAAAGTGAGCTCCCCCTGGATGGGGTCCCTCTTCAGCAGGCTGAAACACAAACTTTACTCTCCCCTTTATCATTTCCCTGTTTTCAGAAAGGAACTTTACCGCTCCCAGAAGCATAGCCACATGACCATCGTGCCCACAGGCGTGCATGAAACCATCTCGCCGGGACCTGAAATCCACATTGGTATTCTCACTTAAGGGAAGGGCGTCCATATCAGCCCTCAGAAGAACTGTTTTACCAGGGGTAGCTCCCTCTACAGAGCAGATAATTCCAGTGGTATTATTTACCTCTGTGTGAAGTTCGACTACCCCATATCTCCTCAGCTCTTTTTCAATGAATTCAGCAGTTTTATACTCCTGAAACCCCAGTTCAGGAATGGTATGGAGAAACTTATAGTTGTTTACAACTTCCTTTTCAAGAAATGAAAGTTCCGATATCTTAATCATCTTTTCTCCTCCTTTAAAGTTGGTGGTCGATCAATCTTTCATTATAAATTCTTAGAGACCACTATTAAGGGGGATATTACCTGAAAAATAAAGGGTTGTAAAGGAGTGAAGGAAAGATATTAAGTGCCCTGAGATACTTAACGGGATAGCGCTTATTAAAGGGAGAGGGATGCTGAGGAAGTCAGAATTCTTATGCTCTTTGGAGGTTTTTTCCTCTATGACCTTATGGTGTAATTTCTCTAGAAGATCCTACAGACCTTCTTAAGGAAGTTTTTCCACCTCGTAGATACACTCATACCTTCTATTGACCCTTTTACAGAATCCCTTCATAAATCTATAGCAACAGTAGGTTTCAAATACGATAAAGATAAACAATGCAAGGATCAGGATTTTTTTCACCATGCTGCCCTCCCCGGTAAAAGGAAATATTTATCAATTATTTTTACAAAAGTTCACTTTTTTTCCTTTTTAATAAAAGTCTTAACAATATAAAATTAACATACTTTCACTTATTTTTCAATAAAAGATGCTAAGCCTACCATGAACCTGGCTGTAGACTTAGCATCTTTTATGTTTATGAAAATTCCTTCATCTTTTCAAGATATTCCTTCCTGTTTTCTATAATAGTTTCCAGCGGTTGCGGCCTGTCAAAGTAGTATCCCTGAAAATTATGACATCCAAGAGAGAGAAGATCATGGATCTGCCATGCTTCCTCGGTTCCCTCGGCAATAACATTGAAATCCATAAGTTCCCCAACCTGACATATAAAACTTATTATAAGGCGATTGGCCCTGTGCTTGTTTATGTTTTTGATAAAGGACTTATCTATCTTCAGCTCGGATATGGGGAATTTCTCCAGATAGCTGAGGGATGAGTAGCCGGTTCCGAAATCATCGATGGAAAACTTTATGCCACACCTTTTAAGATCCTTCATTTTTTTTAGGGTAGAGGACATATCCTTAATGGCAAGCCCCTCGGTAATTTCAAAGGTTATACGATCACTGAAGGGAGAGTTCAGGAGAATCCTCTCCATATCCCTAACAAAGTTATGGTTTTCAAATACAACTGGAGATATGTTAACAGATATATCTGTATTGAGTCTTCCTGCTGCTTCCAGGGATCTTTTTAGTACTACCTCTGTAATCCTGTTTATAAGAAAGGAAGTTTCAGCCAGGGGGATAAAGGAATCTGGTGGGATTATTCCCTTCTGAGGGTGCAGCCATCTTGCCAGAGCTTCAAACTCGACCTTTTTACTCCTTAAATATATCTTAGGCTGAAAGAAAACCTTGAATTCATCCTTCTTTAAGCTGTCAAGCATCTCATCCTGGATGACTGTATCATAGGTATTACCAGATTTTTTCTGAAGGATCAGGTGGGAGAGAGCCTCCTCTACAAAATCTTCCTCATTTCCCTCACTATACTCTGCAAAGAGGTAGTGAAGCTTTATGAAGTAGTCCTTGAGGTTATGTTTATTGAAAAATGCAATCCTTTTTAAAAGGGTGGTGGTAAGGATATCCCTTGATTTTTCATCGCAGCCTGGGAGGATAGCCATAAACTTATCCCCCTCTATCCTTACAATCTTATCTGTTTTTCTGAAGGTGTACTTAAGAAGGAGGGCAACAATTCTAAGGATTTCGTCTCCTACGTGGAGTCCCAGCTTCTTGTTTATATATCCCAGATTTTGGATATCCACCAGACAGATGGAAATGGGAATCTCTCCTGAAAGGCAGGTTTTAAGCTCCGACTTTAAGTAAGCTATCCCCCTGGATCTATTATAGACTCCAGTTAAGGGGTCCAGGTCAGCGAGCTCTGCCATCTGCTTAGCATAGAACCTTCTCTCCTTTTGAAGCTTTGAAAAGGAGAGGATGAGGGGCAGCGACGTCAATATGAATATCCAGAAGTTAAAAATAATCTTTGCGGTTTTCACAAGGAGTATTTTTTTCAGGTTTGTGGTGGTTATATCTGCCCCGGCCAGGTATCTAGTTCCGTCGGGAGCAGTTTCAGGGATATAAATGGAACGGTAGGTGTCCCACATATCTGAAGACTTCAGGTAGACTGCCTCATGGCTGTCAAAGGCGTTCCAGGTTTCTGAAAAAGAGTCATCCCCAGCTTCCTTGAGGGAGAGCCAGTAAAATGAATTTGGATCCTTTAAAAGCTCCTCCTCGTAATCGCTAACAGCGGCATAGTGTATGTCCTCATTAGTCCTTACCAGAAGGTAGAGGTAGTCCACTCCCTCCTCCTCAGCTTTGCGCTGAAGGTTTGAAAAGAGGTTGAGAGCCTCCTCGGGAGAGTAGGTGGAGGAGTCCAGTTCTGAATTAATATAGTCCTTCCCTAAAAAATACTTTATATTTTTAGCTGCTCTTAAAAGGGTTGCATCTACTTCTT
>CAYSGC010000170.1:0-6185 GCA_964430145.1 uncultured Fusobacteriaceae bacterium
GCAAATGGTGTAGACATAGGGTTTATTCTGATTACTACCTCCACTCCCTCATAGTCATTTGATTTAAGTGCTTCTCTTATTAGGATTCTTGCTGAGTCCTTTTCACTGATTGCCACTGCATCCTCAAGATCCAGTATTACTGAGTCTGCTCCGAATATAGGTGCTGTCTGGAGCATTCCTGGGTTGTTCCCTGGCATAAATAGCATACTTCTTCTTAGTTTCAAATCTAACACCTTCCTTTATAGTCCTCTGCTTACTGCTGCTTCTACTCTGGCTCTTATTGTATAATCTAGGGCTCCCTTATCTGTAGCCTTTACCGTGATGGAAGTAACACCCATCTCCTCTAGCTTCTTAGCTATTACCTCTCTAATATCGTCACCAAACTGGTCCTCTACGATACTTTCAAGCTCTATCTTAATTCCTTCTTCACTTGGCATCAGCATGATATAGATATCATTTGACTCTAAAGTTCCTGCCTTTGACGGCTTGTTTATTGTCATTCCTTCTTCACCTCTTCTGCAAACTTTTATAAAAGTTTAGCATAAATTTATTCTCTGTATCCGATCTTTTTAATCTTTCTTTAAAATTACGAAAAAGGTAGTCGCTGTGAACTACCTTTTTCCGAAGTCAAAATTATTTTCTTCTGTTTACAAGTGCCATAACTCTGTTCATCTCGTTGTTTACGATCATGAATCCTTCGTCAACACCCATTCCTGGCTTAGCAAGAACCTGAAGTGCTCCACAAGCCATAGCTATGTTAGTAGTTACTTCTGCTGATCTGTTTGTCTCGTTACAAGTTCCACCTGAGTATGATCCGATTCCCTTCTCGTTACAGTAAAGGATAGCCTCAGCTATGTTGTTTACTCCTCCTAGGTCTGGAGTTTTGATCTGTACTACGTGTCCAGCTTTATTGTCAGCGAATAACTTAATATCCTCAAGCGTGTTACACCACTCGTCTGCAACTAGCTCAACGTTGATTCCTCTTCTGTCTACTTCAGCAGTAAGAGCTGCAAGAGCCTCGATCTGCTTATCTCTATCCTCTACGTCCATAGGTCCTTCGATTCTTAGAGCGAATGGCTTAGCTGCTTCCTCTAGAGTTGCAAGGTAATCTGCCTGCTTGTTGATGTCCTGGTCAAAAGCAAGTCCCATAGTTCCATATACGTCGATGTGGAATATTGGTGAGTAGTTCTCGTCTGTTCTAAGAGAAAGTACTCTATCTCTTAGCCACTCTACATACTCCTTAAGGATAGATCCGTCCTTACCAAGCTTAGTCTCAACGTGGTTGATTAGTGCGTGTGGCATTACGTCTGCACCCTTTATGATCATCTTGTCAGCATTGTTCTTTCTGTCGTCTCCAGACTGAGTGAAGATAGGTCTCTTAGTGATCTCTAGTCCAGTGTTGTACTCATCCTTGATAACCTCAGCAAGAGTAACCTTCTTTGCCTTAGAAACAGCATCTAGGATAGCCTGAGTGATTCCGTATCTGATTGCAGTGTGTAGTCTCTTTCCGTTTACTTCCATTGCATCGAACTCTTCAGCAAGAGCTTTGAATGAGTCTAACTCTCTTCCGATTAGCTTTGGAGCGATCTCCTTCTCGATTACTGGGATGAAGTCCTTAGCTAGGAATAGAGGGTCTCTTCCACCTGCACCAGAGTACTGAACTGCAGCACAGTCTCCAAATGCTACCTGTCCGTCTTCAAGAATAATCATTACAGAGATAGATTCTCCAGCTTGTCTTATTGAGCTAAACCCTTCTGTTTTAGCCTCTCCTACGTAAGTAAATCCGTCGTTTCCAGCTCCTGCTTTAATAGCTCTCTGGTCATCAAAGTAAAATCCTGTTCTTCCTTCTGCGCATACTACGTCTACGATTCTCATTTTTTCGTCCCCCATTTATAATAATTTTAACATTGCATCCATGTTTTAGTGAATTTTTGTATTTTGATGGGAGCCCCTCAAGGCTCCCTGATTTATATCAATATTTACTATTTTCCTTCTGGTCTTCCGATAAGCTTTCCTTTTCCTACAGCAAAAATATCGTCTACTGACATTTGGAATCCGATCTCTCTTCCTTCGAAGTCTGCTCTTTCCTGAAGTGCAGCTCTGTTGAACTCCACAATCTCGTCAGAGAATGGAAGGTTTCCTACCTCTAGGTATCTGATCTTTCCAGTGTTGTCTCTTGCTGGAAGCATCTTTCCTGCGTTGAACATAGAAGGTGCGAATGGAATATCTAGTACTCCCTGCTCGAATGCCTTTACTGTACCTACAGCAAGGTCTCCGTTTCCTAGCTCTGCTACCTTATCCATTAGACACTTAACTTCTAATTTGATCTGAGCGATCTCAGCGTTTAGCTCATCTGAATCAGCAAGTCTCTGTCCCTCTAGAAGGTTTAGTACCATCTTAGTTGTTTTGATTCCCTCTGCGTTAGCTTCCTTTGTAGGGATTCCGATTGCCTCGTGAGGAGTCTTAACGATTACCTTAGTTGCTCCAGCTAGTGCTGCTGCAGATGCTCCGTTTGAGATTACACCGAATGCCTTAGCTTCATCCTCAGGGAATCCACCCATCCACTGGTGGAATACAGTAGTGATCTCTACCTTATCGTATCCCATCTGTGCACAGTACTCTTCAGCCTGCTCCTGCATTGCTCTTACTGCTGCCACGTCCTGTACAAGGTTTCCACACTGTCCGTATCCAAGTGTGATGTTTCTAACTCCCTGCTCTGCTGCCATTAGACACTCAAGGATCTGAACTACGTTTGACATTGAAGGTGGTACTAGAGTTCCAGTAAGTGGTCCGAACGGCTCTCTGTTAAGAGAAATTCCCTGCTCCTCATACCATCCAACTAGTCTGTCTACATACTGCCAGTCTTTGATTGTCTTCTCAAGAGAAACTGATTTAGCGTAAGGAATGTTGTAAGAGATTCCTCCTCCCTCGTTTGAAGTGAATCCTGCTGCTGTCATGATCTCAGAAAGTAGTCTTGCATCTGGAGTTCCGTGTCTAAGCTGTAGTGGAAGGTTTACTGCCTCTACTACCTCTCTACATCCCTTTACTCCGTGGTTTAGACCTGGGAATCCGTTAAGAAGAGATCTTCCTGCCTTCTTAGACTCCTTGATTCCTCTTTCACACTCTTCATACTTGTTCTGTCTAGTGTATGAATCGATTGTTGATGGAAGAAGGTCTGCTCCACCCTTCTGATCTAGGAAGTTAAGAAGCTCGATGTGCTCATCTATAAGTGCTACTCCTGCTCTTGGCTGAGCTAGAGTGATTCCTCTCTCCTTTGCATCGATTAGCTTCTTTGCAAAGTTCTTGTGATCTGGAAGGTTCTTAAGGTACTCAATAGCTTCCTCAAAGTTAATCTCTTTTCCTGTGTGCCACTGTCTTAGTACTTCCTCTCTCTCCTTAAGGAACTCTTCCTCTGTCCACTTTCTAAACTTAAGATTCATTATATGTTATCCTCCTGTTATCGTTTAAATAATTTTCTCTGATATTTTTATTCTTCAATTAGGTATTTTTTCATTATTCTTACTGCTACGTCTGGCAGCTCCTGAGCAAGTAGACCCATAGCTGACAGTATATATGTACGGTCTACTAAAAACCTCGGATTCCTCGGTCTTAGGTGTACCGGTGCATTGGCATTAAAGTTTCCTGATGCAAGAATTCTGTGTGGATTTTCACTGTGAATAATTACACCACCAGTTCCTATTACATATGGAGTATTAATAAGATCCTTTCCTATCTGATAGTACATAGCTCCTAGAGGAGTGAATACGCTCTCTAATGTTCCGCAGTGTCTCGACATAGCTATCTCTGTAGCTGCCATAGCCATTGCTTCGTCAAACTTTATCTCTTCCTCTGTTTGCGGTACCATCTTTATATGATCGTGTCTATAGTTACAATGATCCTTTACATCTACTTCCTTATCAGCATCTCCCAGATATTCCCTTATCTTCCTGGTTCCCGCTGCCTCCAACAATGCCAGCGCCGAGTATCTCATCCCAAGATCCCCTTCTACGGTTCTCTTGGCATACGGATCCTCCAGTCCCTTAGGCATTACACCTGCCTGAGTAGGATATCCATTTGCTATGGAGTGTATATCTGTGGTAGCTCCCCCTATATCTACTACTATAAGATCTCCTAATCCCTCTTCATCGTCGCTTCCGTCTGCAAGAACCTCTGCCGCCTTTAGCACCGCTGCAGGAGTAGGCATCAGTATTCCGCTTACAAACTCTTCAGCATTCCCCAGACCCTTAGCCTCTACTATCTTATTCATAAATACTTTTCTGATAGCTTCTCTGCAAGGCTCTACGTCCAGCTTGTTAAGTTTAGGCATTACATTGTCACTTATATAGTAGTCTATATTTGCTTCCTTAAAGATCTCTTCTACTTCATCTACAGCCGCCTTGTTTCCCGCAACAACCACCGGTACCTCAAGGCCAAATTCTGCTATAAGCTTGGCATTATGGATGATACAGTTCTTGTTTCCTCCGTCTGTTCCCCCTGCTAGAAGGATGATATCCAGTGGAGAATCCTTTATCTCCTGCATCTCTCTGTGGTTTAGTTCAAAGGAATAGGTTTTCATTACCCTTGCTCCAGCTCCTAGAGCTGCTTTTTTCGCTGCATCTGCAGTAAGGTCTGGCACCAGTCCTATGGCAACCATCTTAAGTCCCCCAGCTGCAGAGGAGCAGGCAACCTTTCTTACAAACTCCACCTTGTCCAGGTCCACTCTTTCGCTCATCTTTTCTTCAAGTCCTACGAAAGCGTTGTTAAAACCTGTCATAATGTCATCTTCTATAGTTGTTATGGCTTTAGATGTGGCTAGTATCTCTTCTTTTTCGAGATCTATTGCTGTTAATTTCGTATATGTGCTTCCAAAATCAATTGTAAGATAAACCTTCATATTTAATCATCTCTCTTTACATTGCCTGTAATATCGTTATGCTATTCCTAAGTCCTCTTTTAAGTGACCCGCTGTGATTTCAATTGGTGTTCCTGGCTTGTATACTCTGTCGAATCCCATGTCCTTAAATCTCTTCTCTACATCTTCCCAGATCTGCTTTCCTACTACGATGTTTCCTCCAACGTATAGTGTGATGTCCTTAAGTCCTGCTTCTTCACACTTCTCTCTTAGTCCCTGACAGTCTAGCTCTCCGTGTCCGTATAGAGAAGATACGATGATTGCATCTGCGTTAGTCTCAACTGCTGCGTTGATAAAATCTTCCTGTGGAGAAAGTACTCCGATATTGATTACTTCAAACCCCATTGTTTCAAGAACGTGATTGATGATCTTGTTTCCAACTGCGTGACAGTCAGATCCTATTACTCCAATTACAACTTTCTTACCATTCTTTTCCATGATTTCTAGTAGCCTCCTTGTTATATATGAATACTATTTGTACTCTTAAAATACATTCACTCGTTTTCTATATCAGAATTATACTCCTTTTTTATTTTCTTGCAACAATTATTAATTTTTTATATGCAGAAAATTTATTATCTATATACGGTATATTAATTCCATACAAAACATTCACAAAAGTTAAATTACTCAACTTTTACATTCACTTCATCAATGATCGATCTCCCGTTATATGGTTTTTCCCTAAATATCTTCCTCCTCTTCCTGGAAGATTATCTTAGTTGTAAATATGTGGTTATTATGTTATGATTAGAAGAATAGTTATTAACACTTTGGAGGAAATTAATGAGAGAAAGAATGAATAACAATGATGTTCTTAGAAGATTAAGGTACGCCCTTAATATGAATGATAGAACTATGATCGAGATCTTTAAGGTCTCAGGTTACAACCTTACATCTGAGGAGCTAAAAGGAATCCTTAAGAAGGAGGAGGAAGAAGGTTACATCAAGTGCACAAATGAGATGATGGAACTTTTCCTAGACGGATTCATTACCTATAAGAGAGGAAAGCAGGAGCCTAGACCAGGTCAGCCAGCTCCTAAGAAGGAAGCCCTGAGCAACAATGTAATCTTTAAGAAGCTGAGAATTGCCCTTTCCCTTAGAGGGGAAGAGGTGCTGGAGATCATGAGACTTGCTGATAAGAGGGTTTCATCTTCAGAGCTTTCTGCAATTTTCAGACAGAAAGATCACAGAAACTATAAGAGCTGTGGCGACAGATATATAAGAAACTTCCTTAAGGGACTTACTATTAAGTACAGAGGATAGTTTTTCT
>CAYSGC010000171.1:0-3182 GCA_964430145.1 uncultured Fusobacteriaceae bacterium
AGATCTTACTTTTCAGTTACATTTATCTTTATAGCATTGAACTTACACTTATCGTAGCAAAGTTGACATCCAATACACTTTTCCTCTATTACCCTGTGCTTTTCCTTAACAGCACCCTCGATTGCATCCACTGGACAAACTCTTCCGCAAGCTGTACATCCGATACAGTTCTCCTCTATAACCTCAGCCTTCTTTATTTCCCTTGAAGTGTTGATAATAGCATTTGTAGGACACTTGATAGCACATAGACCACACTCGATACACTTCTCTGCATCTATCGTTGCTAGGTTGTTCTTTACCTCTACTGCATCCACTGGACAAGCTCTCTGACACATTCCGCATCCGATACAAGCTACGCTACAGTTCTTTCTTGCAACTGCTCCCTTCTCTCTAGAAGAACAACAAACAGTTACCTTCTGGCTCTGAGGAACCATCTTTATAACCCTCTTTGGACACTCCTTAGCACACTTTCCACAAGATACGCACTTATCCTCATTCACAAGGGCTATTCCGCCCTCAGTGATCTCGATGGCATCCACTGGACAAACCCCTGCGCAGTCACCATACCCTAAACAAGAGTGCCAGCACGACTTGTCTCCACCAAAGTAAAGCATTGCTGTAGCACAGCTCTTTAGCTCAACGTCGAAGTCATAAAGCTTTCCAACCTTAGTCTTGTCTCCCTGACAAGCAACTCTTGCCACTATCTTTTCTCCAGAGGTATCAGCAGTCATTCCCATTATCTCTGCGATCCCCTCTACTACGCTTCCTCCACCAGGAGCACACGCTGTAATCTCTGCACCCTCTAAAGCTATAGCTTCTGCATATCCACTACATCCTGGGAACCCGCATGCTCCACAGTTTATCCCAGGTAGTACTTCCATTATCTTTTCAACATTGGGATTTACCTCTACTTCAAACTTTTTTGAAGCGAAGGCCAGGAATAGACCCATTACAAGTCCTACTCCTCCCAATATTAAAATAGGTATTATAATTGCTCCCATTTTATACTAACCTCCCAAAAATCTAGATTTGCATTCCTGCGAATCCCATAAACGCCATTGCTAAAAGACCTGCAGAAACAAATGCAATTGGTACCCCCTGAAACGGTCTAGGTATATCTGCATACTCCAATCTCTCTCTGATTCCCGCAAGAAGTATTAGTGCTAAAGTAAATCCTACCGCCACAGCAAAACTGTTTATAATTGTTTCGATGAAGTTAAATCCTTCCTGAACATTCAGGATAGCTACTCCCAGTACCGCACAGTTAGTTGTGATTAGAGGAAGAAATACTCCCAGTGCCTTATATAGGCTTGGAGATGTCTTCTGTATAGCCATCTCTACAAACTGTACTAGGGAAGCGATTATCAGGATGAACATGATCGTCTGTAGATACTCAAGTCCAAATGGTACAAGCATAAAGTAGTATATTAACCACGTTACAGCTGATGCTAGGGTCATTACAAAGGCTACCGCCATTCCCATTCCAATTGAAGACTCAACCTTTTTAGATACTCCCATGAATGGACAGATACCTAGGAACTTAGCAAATACAAAGTTATTGATAAATATAGCTCCTATTACTATTGAAATTAAATTTCCTAAATCCACCTAGCTACACCTCCACTGTCTTTTCTATCTTTTTCATCTTCATGTAATTCTGGAAACCGATTATAGCTCCTATAGTTATAAATGCTCCTGGAGCAAGTACGAATAATAGTGGTGGACTGAAAGTTTCAGGCACAAATGAAATTCCGAAGAATGAACCGTTTCCTAGCGCTTCTCTCACTGCACCAAGCACAGTTAGTGCCAGAGTGAATCCAAGACCATTACCTATAGCATCCAGTAGAGACATAAATATCCCGTTCTTAGATGCAAAACTCTCAGCTCTTCCCAGTACAAGACAGTTTACTACGATTAGTGGTATAAACAGCCCCAGTACTGCATAGAGGTCCTGCATATATGCATTCATCATCATCTCTACAATAGTTACTAGAGAGGCTATTACCATGATGTATGCAGGTATTCTTACCTTTGCTGGAATTAATTTTTTTACAGCTGATATTATCATATTTGAACAGATAAGTACCGCCATAGTAGCCAGTCCCATTGCCATACCGTTTATAGCTGAACTTGTTACTCCTAGTGTAGGACATAATCCCAGTAGAAGTACAAATACAGGGTTTTCCTTTACTATCCCTTGAGTTAATACTTTTAGTGATTTATTCTCCATTAGTTCTTCACCTCTTCATAGGTATTTAGAGCTCTCATCATACCAGTGTATACAGCCTCTGGAGAAATTGTTGCCCCTGCAAAGGCATCTACACCCTTGTCAAACTCATAGCTTGAATCTCTTCCCTTCCAAAGTGCCAGCCAGTCAGGATTTGTTATCTTCGATCCAAGTCCAGGTGTCTCTGTGTTGCTGATTACATTAAGACCTGTGATATCTCCATCTACATCAAATCCTAGAACAAAGTTTATCGGTCCAGCATATCCATTCTGAGAAACTGTTACTACGTAACCTACTGTTTCTCCGGCTTCATTGGCACCAGGTACAAACTCAAGCTCCCCGCTTACAAGAGCCTCTCCGTCAAAGGTATTTGCCTCTGGAAGAACTTCCTTTCTTGCTAAGTTTATTGCTTTTCTTGCATTTTCAGCTATTACCGGCGCTGTCAGAGTATTTACCTTAGCCAGTACTCCCGCTGAAATTGCCGCTATTGTCAATAGGACAGCTCCATAATGTATTAATCTATTCATTATTTAGCCACCTCCCCGAACTTCTTAGGTACTGTATATTTATTGATTAGTGGTACCGCTCCATTCATGATAAGGATAGCGAAAGCTGTTCCCTCTGGATAACCACCCTTTAATCTGATCATTGCAATAAGGATCCCTATTCCAAGAGCATAGAATATCTTACCCTTGTCTGTATCTGGGCTTGTTGTCATATCTGTAGCCATGAAGAATGCTCCTAGGAATAGTCCTCCTGAAAGCATGTGAAGTAATGGATTAGCTCCAGTCACTGCAGTTATAGCTGCCACTACACCGATTATGATTGCTGGTACCTTCCAGTCAATCTGCTTCTTATAAATAAGGTAAGCTCCTCCCAATAATATAGCTATAGCTGATGTCTCACCAAGACATCCTCCCATTCTTCCGATTAGAGCCTGTACATATGGATTTCC
>CAYSGC010000171.1:3282-6105 GCA_964430145.1 uncultured Fusobacteriaceae bacterium
TATTCCTGTAATTATCGCACTTCCATCAAATATTGCTATATCTTGCTTCATAGCTTTCTGAAAGATCCACTCCGTTCCCATACAAGACAGAACCGCTACTGCTGTAACTGTAAGAGCTCTTAATCCGAAAACATAAGTTGCCACAGCTAGTGCTGGCAGTAGCGCTATAACTACATCGTACATTACGTCCTCTACTCTTTCCTTGGTTCTTATATGTGGAGATGGACCCATTTTTAATAGTCTTTCCACTTCATTTCCTCCTATTGATTACTTTTTAAGTGTTCTTAGCTTTGATTTACCGATCTTTATTGCTTCAGTTAATGGTCTGTTTGCCGGGCAGATATATGAACATGATCCACACTCTATACAGTCCATTAGATGGAACTCTCCCATCTCCTCCCATCTTTTAAACCTTGCTAGCTTAGCATACATATTAGGAAGGAGATTCATAGGACATGCCTTGATGCACTTTCCGCATACGATACAAGACTTTGGTTTATATGGGTTTGTTTCATCCTTAGTTAGAGCTAGTAGTCCAGAAGTTCCCTTTACCACTGGTACCTCTTCGATTGGCTGAGCCATTCCCATCATAGGTCCACCCATTACAAGCTTCTCTATCTCATCTCTGTTGGTATTGGTATGATCTAATATCTCATTGAACATGGTTCCAATTCTTACCTTTAGGTTCATTGGCTTACCAACTGCTAATCCAGACACCGTTACTATCTTTTCTATAATAGGTGTTCCCTCTACAAGTCCCTCATAGATAGCTGCTGCTGTACCTGTATTTTGAACTACAACTCCCACTGCTGATGGTAGTCCTCCACTTGGTACATCTCTATCTAAAACAGCCTTAATTAACTGCTTCTCTCCCCCTTGTGGGTATTGAGTTTTAAGCATAGCTACCTCTATCTTAGTTCCCTCACAGGCCTTTTTCATAGATGCAATTGCTTCAGGCTTATTGTCCTCTATTCCTATATGAGCTTTCTCTACACCTAACACCTTCATTATAATCTTGATTCCCTCTACTATCTTGTGAGGCTCCTCAAGCATTAATCTGTTATCTGAGTTTAGGTATGGCTCACACTCAGCACCATTTAGAAGAAGTGTATCGATCTTTACATCCTTTGGAGGGTTTAGTTTGATGTGGGTAGGAAAACAAGCTCCTCCTATACCTACAATTCCCTTCTCCCTTATCATTGCAAGGATCTCTTCATTGCTGGCAGCTTCCCAGTTTTCAAGCTTGCTCAGTTCTGCCCATTCCTCCTGCTCATCATTTTCAATTACTACAGTTGTTACCTTACCACTTAGCGGAAACGGCATAACTTCTATCTTTTTTACAGTTCCACTTACCGGTGAGTGCACAGGAGATGATACGAATGCTTCTGAATCCCCTATCTTCTGACCCTTTAATACTTTTTCCCCAATTTTTACCATCGGCTCTAGCGGTGCCCCAATATGTTGTAACATCGGTACATAGAGCATTTTTGATGCTCTAAAAACTTCAGTTGCTAGGTTTTCCGTCTGAAGTTTATTCTCTGGAGGATGTACACCTCCTCTGAATGTAAACAGGTTCATTTCAACACCTCTCTTATAAAAATGTTAAGTATATATGAAATACTTTAATAAACTTTTTAATATAATTCTAGCACACAATATACGACAATACAACAATAAATGGTGTTACTTTTTTCATTTTCTACTTTGTAAATCAAAGTTTTGATTATTTTTTAATTTTTTTTGGGCTTCAAATTGATCGTAAACCCTGTTTTATAAGGGAAAATGTAGTTAAGCAAAATAAAAGCAGCTCTTTTTATAAAAAGCTGCTAGATATTTTTTTATTATTTTGTTTAACTGTTATGTAAAGAAATGGTTAACATTTCGATACATCTATTTTTTCTTGTTAAATTTTTGAATTACCCTGTCTATATTTTTAGCTGTGACAAGAGATTTAGCTGCTTTTGCAGCATCCTCCATTAGAGGTTCTACTTCCTTCATCTCATCCTTAGAGAACCCACCCAGAACAAAGTTTACCGTCTCCTCTCTTCTCTTTGCCTTTCCAATTCCGCATTTTACTCTGAAGAAGTCTGGCCCCAGGTGGGAGATGATGGATTTTATTCCGTTGTGTCCCCCTGCACTTCCCTTTACCTTTATCCTAAGCTGACCAAGGGGAAGATCCATGTCATCATATATCACTATAAGGTCCTCTGCTGGATCCAGCTTATAGAAGCTCACAACCTCCTTTATGGAGTTTCCGCTGAGGTTCATATATGTCTGTGGCTTCAATAGAAATACCTTTTCATCCCCTATGCTAGCCTCTCCCACAAGCCCCTGAAACTTCTCTCTGAAGTTTGTCACTCCAAGATCCTCTGCCAGCACATCTATCACATCAAAACCGATATTGTGCCTTGTTTTATCATATTCCCTTCCGGGATTTCCCAAACCAACTATTAACTTCATTCCTACCTCCAAATTTATATATCATACATTATAACATATTTTCTCTATTCCCAAAATATTGTTATCCACTCTCCTCCCTTAAAAACCAAGGTTTCTAAAGCCTTTTTAGTTATAAAATTAACTTTAAATAATTATTGTCTTTTTTCTGTTTTTATTATAAAATCCCCTGAGATAATAAAACTTAGGAGGTTGTAAAATGAAATTACTTGTATTTGAGAGACCAAAATCACTCTTTCGTAATCCCTACTTTTTCGCCGGTATATCTGTGTTACTCTGGTCCACAGCAGCCACAGCCTTTACCATAGCCCTTAAATATATGAGTATTCCTCTTATTATAAATATAGCCAGCCTCACATCTGCAAG
>CAYSGC010000172.1:0-6093 GCA_964430145.1 uncultured Fusobacteriaceae bacterium
TTCATCTTCCTCAATTCCTTTACATCTTTATATAGATATTTAATATATTAATAAGCACCCTGTAGGCTGGAGATATTATCTGTCCAAGTATCCCAAACCATGCCATGGCTAAGATTATATACATTCCGTAACTTTCCATGGAATAGATGAGATTCTTCACCTTAAAACTTCCAAGACTGGCAACTACCTTGGATCCGTCAAGGGGTGGTATGGGAATAAGATTGAATATCCCAAGTATCAGGTTTATTCTGATAAGATAACTAACTCCCTGAAAGAGATTGTTATTGTATAGAAAATGAGGTGCCACCTTTATAAGGGTTGCCCCTATAAAAGCCAGAATAAAATTTACAGCTACTCCTGCTACCGCTACCTGAAAGAGTCCCCACTTTTTATCCCTTATTCTTCCATAGTTGACCGGTACAGGCTTAGCCCACCCTACTACAAAACTGGATCCCGTTGCTATTAAAAATATCGGCAGAAGGGTCCCCAGAGGGTCCAGGTGCCTGAGTGGGTTGAGACTAAATCTTCCCATCTCTTTAGCTGTAGGGTCTCCGTTTTTATACGCCGCCACTCCGTGAGCAATCTCATGAAGCATAACAGAAAACAAAAGTATTCCCATCATCACAACTATAAAGGGATCATATGTTATTCTCTTTAATATATTTAAAAGCAGCAGTCCCGCCAGAACTCCATAGATAACCTTAGTGCTTGTAGGAGCTCCAGAATTTATATATCTAAATTCCCTTAAAAACCTCTTCATCCTCTACCTCCTAATTACCTCTCTGATATCATAGGCTATCATATCTTCTGTTTTTTTTCAATTCCCTCCTCCTACTGCCTTTTTACCACTATCTTTCCCTCTATATTTTCAAAGCTCCTGCCTCCCACTCTGATACTCTCCCCCCTTTCAAGAAGGACTACCTCTCCTGGATTCAGCCTCTCAATCACCCTCTCATCTTGCTTTCTTCCTGCCACCACTACCTCTACTCCCTTTACCCTGCTGTCCCACATCTCCTCCAGATCCCCCATGGTGAGCTTCTTCTCAGCTGCAATCACCCTGGGATAACCTGAGTAATAGGCATAGTTCCTCCCAAGATAATCATCTCCCCTCTCCCTGTTTATGAGCAGTATTAAAACCACAGGAAGAAGGCTCCATACCCTTGTCCTTTTAAAGCTAAAGAGTATCATGGCAAGGTAAATGAAGATGAGGCATAGGCTGCTGCTTACTCCCCTGTACTCAATAGATAAAAGGGGAAGCTTAGATGCCATCCCTATAAAGGCAACCAGCAGATAATAGATTAGATTTACTGTGGGCATAACAAGAAAACCAAGGCCTATATTAGATGTAAGAAGAGCCAGAAAGGCTGCCTGAACAAAGAGAGTTCCCAAGGGAATGGCCACTACATTCACCAGAAAGGACAGAAGAGGAATGCTTCTGAAGTTCATGGCAAAGATGGGAGTAAGAGCCACCTGAATCAACAGACTGAGGGATGCCATGGAGGTAATCCACCTCAGAGGTAGGCTTTCTATATCCCTTAAATACCTCTCCACCACAGGGTAGATAAACAGGATAGAAAAAACCGCCATATAGGATAACTGGAAGGAGATCCTTCCTGCTCCCAATGGATCCACCAGAAGGTTTATAATCATAGCTGTAAAGAAAGACTTCCTCCCATCAGGCTCCTCGTATAAGAGGCTGCCTCCAAGATAACACAAACCCATTATATATGCCCTGATCACTGAGGGAGTAGGGCCAACTGCTAAAACATACAGACTGAGGACCACTATTACCCCTATATACCTTCCATCGTGCCCTATGGGGATCTTTCCAGCCAGATAGATTATAAGAGCTATAATTACCCCTATATGAAGACCTGAGATAACTATGAGGTGGGAGGTTCCTGTATAGGAAAACTTCTCCTTAAGCTCCCTGTCCAGTCCATCCTTATCTCCAGCTATTACTCCTCTGTAAAAATCCTTCAGCTCTCTGCTGTATCCCTCTAAAATAATATCTATCCTTTCATCTAGGTATCCCCTGACAATACTTCCCTCTACCTTTTTTCGTTCAAGGATATTTACCCTGTAGTTAAGAGCTCCTCTGCTCTCCTCTATATCCACTATCTCTGCCTCTATCCTATACTTTCCCCGGCCACTCTCTGCTCCAGAAATATATACCCTTTCCCTTGGCAGCCTCCCTTCTATTGTTTTGACTAGAGTCCTCCTTCCAGAGGATTCCATCACCATACCAACCCTGTCTCCAGATCTGTAACCATAAAACTCTATCCCTGTAAAAACTCTCAGAAGAAAAATTCCACCAAGGACAAGGTAGAGTAACCTCTTCTCCCACCTCCAGATGATGATCCCGGTGAGCAGTGTAAGAGCCGCAGAAAAAAAGAGAAGAGGCCCTGCCTGCCCCACAAGTAAAGACATTGTCAGGAAGTAGATCCCCACTATATAGATATCCATACACACCTCCCCTGCCTAAAATCCACAAGAAAAGCTCCCCTGAAGGAGCTTTAAAATTTAATTGCATTCAGGGAGTGATACAGCTCCAGGGCATAGGAGTCTGTCATCCCGCAGATAAAATCTGTTACCAGCCTCAGCTCATTGTAGAGAGGGTTCTTATAGGGGTACCTCTCCTTTATAAACCTGTAGTTGCTGGACATAAGTCTGTATAACTTTGCCTCCTTGGTTCCGGGCATATCCCTTTTAGGGGATATCACAGCATTGGTAAACTCCCTCAGAAGAACCCTCAGCACCCTGTCCCCTGCTATCTCAAGCTTTATTACATCCTTATCACCTATAATTATCCCCAGGATCTCCTGGAAGGCATTTTTCAAATGAACTGCATCTGAGCATTCTAGCAGCTCCCTTTCATATCTTCCTGCCATTATATCCTCATAGTGATACATAAATGTTTCTATCACCTCATCCATCATAAAATTATGCATCCTCTTTCTGAAGATCTGCATCTTTATCTCCCAGGGTTTAGGGTAGTCCACGTCCACCTCTATCTCCCCCAGACTGAGAAGTATCTCATTCTCCTTCTCGTTGGTAAGGTTCAGGTATTTTACAAGTACCCCCCTGAGGATCTCATTGTTGAGTATCCCCTTCTTAAATGCGTCCTCTATATCTGCCATCATATATGCTATGTCATCTGCTGCTTCCAGAAGAAACACCAGAGGATGCCTGCAAACCTTCCCCTCCACTCGCATTCCCAGCTTCTCCACAAGCTCCTCATAGGCCTCTGCCTCACTCTGAAAGTACCCGAACTTCTTGTAGCTGACCCCCTTAATGGGGTCATTTCCCTCATAGGAACACCTGGGATACTTCATTATTGTAGCCAGTGTAGGAAAGCTCAGGTTAAGCCCATGCTCATCCCTCAGATACTGGAGTTTATTCAGCTGTCTCAGTGCCTGGGCGTTACCCTCAAACTTCTTAAAGTCATATAGCTCAGAGAGCTTCCATGTGGTTCCATAGAAATCCGTATCCTGTCTGAACTTCTCCCTGAAAAACTCTGTAAAAAAGTCCTGGATTATAAACTCCCCGTAGTGACCAAAGGGAGGGTTCCCCACATCGTGAACCAGGGAGGCCGCCCTGAGCACCGCCCCTAAACACTCCTTCATCTCCTTGGATATCTTCCCCTCCTCTATGAGCCTCTTCTCCACCTTGGTTCCCAGCTCGCTGGCTATAGTTGCCACCTCCAGAGAGTGGGTCAGTCTGGTCCTGATAAAGTCGTTGCTGTCCAAGGGATATATCTGGGTTTTATTCTTCAGCCTTCTGAAGGCAGAGCTAAATATTATCTTGGAGTAATCTGTTTTAAACTCCTCCAAGGGCTCCTTCATCTCCCTCTCCTTCTCTCGAAACTGATAGGGAGTCATCAGCTGCTTCCAATTCATCATAACTTCCACCCCTTTATTAAATCAAACTCCAATTTACTGAATAAAAAATCAGGAGATATTCCATCCCCTGATTACCTTTTTCAATATTAATCCTCTATTCCTTTTAATCCCTGTATAAATAGTAGAACAGGAAGGACATCATAAATGCTCCCCCTGAAAACAATGCTGTGGTATATACCCCTGATTTTTCTACTCCTTCAGGACTGCTGAGGATCGCCGTAAGTATATCTCCTCCCCCGGCCACTAAAATTATTGGAAGGATGGCTATGGATATGAGGAAAGCCATCTTCAGAAAGAATCCCTGAATTCCGAAGCACATCCCCTCTATCTTATGGCCGCTCTTCTCACTTATCTTAGTACTTATCTCACTGAGCATTGCCGGCGGGAAGATAAAGGCCGCCCCCGATATAGGCATCCCTATAAGGGCAAATAGATAAAACCCTGCTTCCTTGGGTATCCCCTTCCCCAGCTGGTAGAGAGCTCCCGAAAGCAGCATTAAAGTGGTAAGGGCTAGGAGCATAAGCCTCCTGTATCCGAATCTCTTAGAGAGCTTGTTGGTTGGGTAGAAGAAAAGTGCCGAAGTCCCGAAGAGAACCGCTGAAGCCACTGTAATGGCTCCCTTTCCCATTCCCATTATGTCCTCCACATAGTAGTTCATAGAGGCTCTCAGTATATTAAATCCTATAAAAAAGAAGAGCAGCCCCAGCAGGTAGTAGATAAAGGACTTGTCGTGGAAAACTATATTCAGGGATTCCTTCAGGTTGACCTTAGACCTCTGCCCGTGGCTGTACTTCTTCTCCGGTACAAAAAACACCGTCACATAGGCTACCAGAGCCGATATGGTGCTCAGCAGGATAACCATTCCCCTGATACCCTTCTCTGTGTCTCCTCCTCCCAGAAGCTTTATAAGGATCCCAGGAAGGATCATAGCCACTGCCGTATAGAGAAGTCTGAATACCGACTGCCAGGTAGACAGGTTCAGCCTCTCCTCTGGGGTGTTACCTATCTCGGGTATGAGGGCATTGTAGGGTGCTCCCACTATGGTATAGAAAACAAAGAATATTGCTCCCACACCAGAGAGGTAGAAGAAGGTCCCCATTCCTCCCCCCTTTATAGGGTAGAAGAAAGCTATAGTTGCTAGTCCAAGGGGAATACTTCCCGCTGCTATAAAGGGGATTCTTCTCCCCCATCTTGTATCTACCTTATCCGAGATATATCCCACCACTGGATCAGCCACCATATCTACAAACCTTGAGATTACAAGGGCTAGAGATATGAATATAGGGGCCATCAGAGGCCTTATCCCTGAATTTTCCGGCGGCAGATAGTAATACAATACCCACTGGGCAAATATCTGATCTACTATGGCATAGCTCACTCCTATACCATAAAACAACTGTATACTTACTGGTAGTTTTCTATCCATTCTGCTCCTCTCCCCTTAACATTATCGGTATGCTTCTCTGATCATACTTCTTTACAATTCCATATATCTTACTGGCTCTTTCATTGAAATCCAGAAGGGCTTTGGCATCCTCATCCAGTTTTTTACTCACATTCTTAAGGGTGGTAAAGGTAGGTATCTCCTGATTCTTCTTTATCCCCTTGAGGTACTTGTGTCCCCTCTCATTGAATCCCAGTATTCTTATGTAGGGAACCCCTTCCTTTGCTTTTACAGTATGCTTTACAGTGAGCCCCAGCAGGATGTGTATAAGGATCCTCTGCAGCCTTGCATTGGTATACCTCTTAGACATTATCTCCTCATAGAATTCATCGTAACCTTCATGCTTTACCGCTGCACTGTAGAGTTTATTCTCAAATCCAACCTCTACATCCTGTATCTCATCCAGGAGATCCCTGTGAAGGATTATCTCATGTCTTATGAGGGGATAGTAGTCCCTCAGGAAAGCTGTCCTCCCCTCCCTGTGCTCCTCTGTAAGGATCTCATAGCTCACCTCGGGAAGAACCTCCCTTATACCCTCACTTCCCTCTGCGAGCATCTTCCTTATGGCTGTGGCGCTGGCTATCTTTCCTTCTACATCATGGGAATGGTATCCCGTCCCCTCCCTTTTTATAGCTATCGGCTCTATCTTCAAATTCTTCTTTCTTATAGCTCTCACATACTCCGTTCCCAGTATATCATTGGGAGAGAAATACCCCTCCTTGCCCAATATCCTTTCCAGAGTCTTGG
>CAYSGC010000173.1:0-6017 GCA_964430145.1 uncultured Fusobacteriaceae bacterium
CTGCTGTTGTAGTTGTCTTACCGTGGTCAACGTGTCCGATAGTTCCGATGTTAACATGCGGTTTACTTCTTTCAAATTTTGCCTTAGCCATTGAAAATTCCTCCTGGTTTTTTATATAAAATTCATACACGCAAGTTTATTAAAAAAAAATCCACACAATTCCCAATTATTGTTGTTGAGCTGTGTAGTAAGTATGGTGGTGAGGGAAGGATTCGAACCTTCGAAGGCAGAGCCGGCAGATTTACAGTCTGCTCCCTTTGGCCACTCGGGAACCTCACCATTTTATTTTAAACTTTACGTAGATGGTAACTGTGTTCCACTTTGAGTCTCAAAAGTGCAATACTTATACCTAAAATAACTCAAATTAGAACACAGTAATTATATATCAGCAGCATAGGTTTGTCAACAGGTTTTTACAGTTTTTCCACATAAAACTCCTCGTTATGGTAAACACTTTTCACCTTATTTTCAGCCTCTAAAATCTCCAGATATTTATGCAGATCCTTCCCAACTACTCCCTCTAACTCCTCCAGGGTATAGGGTCGTTTTGAGAGCATGTTCAGTATGAGGCTTTCATTCTCCCTGGAGTAACCCGCCAGCTGACTCCTCCTCCTATACTTCTTTATTATCTCCACTCCCTCTATTCCCCTGCCTTCAAGGTAGCTCCTTATCTCCTCCAGCCTCTCAAAGGTGGCAGGCTTTATCCACCCAACTGCCCCAGGCCTTGCCAGGGTGTTCAGCTGTATCCCGTCCACCCTGAGCTCCTTCAGGTAGTCCCCGAACTTCTCGAGCTCCTCCTGGGTATCGTTTACCCCTGCGGTGATAAATACCTCCAGGTAGATCTTTCCACTGTACTCCCTGGAAAGCTTCTTCAGCCCCTCCAGTATATCTGAAGCTTTAAGGGTTGGGTGGGGTCTGTTCATCTGAAGGAAGTTTTCCTCGCTCACAGCATCTAAAGAAGGCATGATCACATCGGCCATCTTCAGCTCCTCTATAACTCCCTCCATGCTAAGGGTAGTGGAGTTGGTTATCACAGCCACCTTATGAGGGGTGTTTTCCTTTACCCACTTGATGAGCTTGCCGATACTTTTATTCAGGGTAGGCTCCCCGCTTCCTGAGAAGGTGATATAGTCCGGACTTACATCCTCAAGGACTTTCAGGAGCTCCTCCTTCACCACCTCTATATCCACATAGTCGCACCTTTCACTGTAGGTACGGGCATTTCCCCCGCACTCACAGTAGATACAGTTTAAGTTACAGGTCTTGGCTTCCACCAGATCTATCCCCAGGGATACCCCCAGCCTTCTTGAGGGTACTGGTCCAAATACATACTTATACATAGCTTCTCCTTAGTGTTCAATTAATGAGTATACAGCTGCAGCTGTTTTATATGGGTGGTGTCTTATATTTCCATTTTCCACTATCTCTATAAGTTTCTGCTCCACCAGCTCCAGGTTCATCTCCTCACAACGCTCCCTGTCCACCTTAACGGGACCCACTCCCTCGGCCTTATACAGCTCCAGGGTTTTTTCAGGGATGTGGCTTATATCTGCCACAACAACATCCAGGAACTTTTTTCCCATGTGGTTATGGAGAGCCTGGACGTGGTCGCAGAGGGTATATCCCCTGGTCTCCCCGGGCTGCTCCATGGCATTGCATATATACACCTTCTTGGCCTTGGAGCTGAGGATAGCCCTTCTCATCCTTCCTGGGAGAAGGTTTGGTATTATGCTCGTATAGAGGCTTCCTATCCCCAGAACTATGAGGTCTGCCTCCTCTACAGCTGTTATGGTCTCCTCCACAGGTTCAGGGGATCCCTTGTAGTGCACCCTCTTTATCTTCTTGTTTGCCTTGGGTATCTTTGATTCCCCCTCTACACTTGTTCCGTCTGCCATCTCTGCCACAAGAACTGCCTTATCGCAGGTTGATGGAAGGATTCTCCCCTTGATATCAAATACATTGGTGAGCCCCTTCATGGCACTTGTAAGGTCACCAGTCACCCCCACCATTGCAGCAAGGAGCAGATTACCCAGGGGGTGCCCAGCAAGGCTTGTGTCCCCTTTAAACCTGTATTGGAGGAGATCCTCCACAAGGGGTTCGATCTCCGAGAGGGCCACCATCACATTACGGAGGTCCCCCGGAGCTGGGATCTCAAGCTCATCTCTCAGCTTTCCGCTACTTCCTCCGTCATCAGCTACAGTTACTATGGCCGTTATATCCACAGGAAAGTGCTTCAGTCCCCTCAGGATTACCGAAAGACCCGTCCCACCTCCCATAACTACTACCTTTGGTTTTATATACATAAATTTCACCTTTTCCTTCCATGATCTATTCTATATTATATAGTAACCTTCACAGAGAAAACAAGTAAGGGACTTTGTCCCTTTTTTTAATCCTGAAGCCTCCCGGCTCTTACCACTCCCTCCCTGTACTCTGGAACTATGTCATAGAGATTTAAAGATAAGCAATAGTCCAGATCCTCGTGGAAGTCTACGCTTTCAAGATAGGAGTAGTGCCTGCTACCTTCAAGCTTCTCCCTGGGTTCCCTGCATCCCATGGCTATGGATCTCATAGCAAGGGCCGAGTCTGTAAACTCAGCTTCCCTCCTCCCCTGGGCTATCCCCTCTGCTATCATCCCGGCACATAGAGCGTCATCCAGGGAGAACTCCCCGTCGGTGCCTGCGCAAACCACCACAAGATCCTCATCCTCCTCTAGGAGCCTCTTAACCACTGCATCCAGGTTGAGAAAACTCCCGGCAAAGACCCTTCTCCCCCTGGTGCTTCCCACCAGAGCTTTGGTTCCGTTGCTGGTGGTCATATACATCGTCTTACCCTCTACCTCCCCTCCATACTCCAATGGGGAGTTTCCATAGTGGAATCCCTCTACCTTAAGACCCCTTCTCTCACCGCAGAGGATGGCATCCTCCCTTCCCATGGCCGCTTCAAAGACCTCCTCTACATCCTTAAAGACATGTATCTCCTCTACTCCTTTGGCCATAGCTGTGACCATGACACTTGTTGCTCTCAGTACATCTATAACAACTATATTTTTCCCCTCTATCTTCTCTCTTCTTATATCATCAGCTGCAAATATAATATCTACCTTCATCCCTACCTCCGCTTTTTAACACTCATAGCACGGGGACACTCCCCTAAGAGAAGTATACTATTTTTTCATGGGTGGTGTAAAAGAAAAAGGAGTCCAGAGAACTCCTTTAGCTGTCTATATCAATCCAAACTTCTTACAGGCATTGTAGATCCCGTGGTTTTCCACGGTATCGGTGACGTAGTCGGCTATCTTTTGAAGCTCCTCCCTGGCATTTCCCATGGCCACTCCCATGCCGGCATACTCTATCATCTCCATGTCGTTGTAGCCGTCTCCAAAGCAGATTATCTCCTCCTGCTTCACCCCCAGCCTTCTTCTTATCTCTTCTATGCCCACAGCCTTGGAGCGGTCCCTCTTGAGGACATCATACATGCCCTGCCCCCATGGAACCAGGTTGTACTCCTCCTCCAGAACTCTGAAATCCTCTATACTCTCCAGGGCAAAGATGATTATATTTTCTATCTCCTCCTCTATCCCCTGGATTACCTTGAACCTGTCCAGCATGGGGTGGGAGAACCTTTCCTTAAGTTTTTCAAGGTCGGAGATAAAGGTTCCCTCCCCGTTAGAGAAACCGTAGCAGTGGCCCGCCCTCTGACATATCCTCTTCACCTCATCGGTAACCTCCTTGGGATAGGTGTACCTGTAAAGAACCTCCTCCTGATAGTTCACATAGTGGCCGTTGCAGGCCACATAGTTTTCTATCCCCGTAACCTCAAGGATCTCCTCCATATTCCTTCTCTCCCTCCCTGTAGCTATGAGGCAGTGTACCCCCCTCTCCCTGAGCTTTTCTATAGCTTCCAGGGCAGTACCCGGTATCTCATCTCCCCTTACAGTGAGGGTTCCGTCTATATCAAAAACCACCATCTTATACATACTTCCTCCCCTTTATCCCCTTTTTACCTTAAGGATAGCCCACATTTTTTCAAAAGTAAATTTAAGGGAAAGTTTTCCTTCCCTCTGTAAATCACCAATATCCCTTGATATTTAAGGGTTTTATTTATAGCCCATACATAAAATTTTATAATTTCAGCAGGTATTTTATAACTTGAAGAGGCAGAACTTAGGAGATTTTATAATTTTCAGAGGCATAAATTATAATTTGATATTTTATAACTTCCCTTAGCAGGAACACTTATCCCCTTGGGTCTCCCTCCAGATAATAGCCGAATACTCCTTTAAAGGCTTCCGAGGTCTTTGGCCCCGGTATCCCGTCCTCCTTGAGGTAGATTCTGGAAAAGGTGTTGAGGAACACCTGGAGCCTTCTGGCACCCTCTGAAGCCTTGGACTTGGAGTACCCCATCTTAGGCAGGGGGGTCCCACTTCCAAATCTATAGATCCCATCTCAGCCATCCTTCTCAGGATCACAGCTGCCCTCACCTGCTGGGATACAGCACTCTCGGACCACCTTCCGTCTGCCACATACTTCCCCTTGGTGTATTGGAATTTAAACCAGCCACTGAAATCCCTTCTTTTAAAATCTGTCATAGCTGCTCTCCTAAAGGGTATACTCTTACCCCTGGAGAATTCCTCCACTAAAGAGGTGACCGGTTAAACTTGTAAATAAAAAAGGAGTCCCCTGGACTCCTTTACTTTTATCCTAAGCTGCCTGAAGATTTGCTGCTGCGGGCTTTTTGAAGATCCCCATTGGTTTCCCCACTGGAAGGAACTCATAGCCGAAGTGTTTGTTGAGGACAACAGCTGCTGAACCGTAGAAGGACATCATGGATATAGCCATCTCAGTCCATGCACCGATCATGTGAGTCGTATGTGCCATTATCCCAAAGGAAGACAGTGTAAGACACAGCAGTAGTATATCGATCAGCACAAATATTATAAGGAGAACCTTGTTTGTCTCCACGGAACCTATAGTCATATAGAGGCTGAATATAGTGTACCCCAGGAAGGCAAAAGCCAGTGCCTTGGGATCTGCTGCTGCCTGTAGTCCTGACCCAAAGGTTCCCATCTGTATCATCCAGCTCATTCCCACTCCATACCAGAAGAAGGCGTACCCCCCAAAGGCTGTAGCTCCAAAGATATTGTTGTGCTTCAGATCATTTACGCAAGCCAGCATCTGTGCTGTTGCTCCTAAAAATATTACCCAGGGGATAACAAGCCCCAACCCGCTAATCATTCCAAATTTTGCAGCTGACGCCACCAAAGTTACCATTGCCAGTCCCAAAAGCCCTATTGCCGACGGGTCTGCCACTACAATTTTTACATCTGTACTGCTTGACATTTCACTCCTCCTCATCTGTTATTTATTACTATAATACAATTTTAGAGGATGTTCTTGAATAAGTCAACTATATATCGTTCTTTTTCCGGTTGAAGTGTACCCTAATAGTTTGGAAGTCCAATGTATTTGGCTTTTAACTCCCCTTAAGAGAACCTCTTATTCATTCTTTGCTTGCCCAAAGAACGAAACAAGAAAGGGCACCTCTGTTGAAAAAAGCTACTCCATAATCGAAGAACTAAGAAAATATCGAAACTTACTTCGCTTCAAACAGTCGATATTTTCTAAAGTTCTTCTTCATATTCCATCTACGCTTTTTTCAAAGGAGGATTTTCAGGCTCTCAGATCTTTATTGCCTCTTTCAAGTGGATATAACTTTGTACAGAAGAATTTTTCCAGGGCGTTCAACAGTTTAAGTTCCGCAGTGTTATACATTATTCTTTACCTCTAGAACCAGGACTGTAACTAAAAAAGGCCGTACAGCAATAACCCTCTTAAAAGACTTTTGAAAGAGGTCCAGCTTTTCTTTGGTTCGTTTCTTTTGCTGGTGAAAAGAAATGAACAGCATAAAAGTAAATTTAGTTATATATAAAAAAGGAGGGTCACTTTGACCCTCCTCTATTTATAATGACTATTTAGTTTGCGTAATTAATTACTTCTGGAAGTATCTCTCTAGTA
>CAYSGC010000174.1:0-2094 GCA_964430145.1 uncultured Fusobacteriaceae bacterium
GTTCCCCCAATCATCTCCAGTGCATTTTTATATATCATAATTCCCCTCCTGAATTCTTTATTAATATAGTCTGAAAACCTCAAGAAGAGTATAACACTAAGTATACCACTTTGTCAAAAATTGTTTTACAAAGTGTTTTATAGGTGTGAGGTGATTTTTTTAAAATTTTCACTCTGCCATCACAAAATCCACATATTTCTTTGAGATAATCTCTGTACAAAGATACTTAAATTAATTTTACGAGGAGAAGAAAGATGATGAAAAAAATACTTATGTTTGTAGTTATGGTAATGACCCTGATGGCGTGCGGAAGCAAGACGGAGCTAAAGGACAGCTTAATTGGAAAAACCTTTATACTGGATGAGACAGTTGTATTAGAGGAGCAGGGAGAGGAAGTTAGCTTCACAATTACCTTTGAGGATGGAAGAGTCAGCGGTAGAGCTCTTAACAACTTCAATGCCAACTTTGTGATCGATGGAGACAAGATAGAGATCTCACCAATGGCTACAACTCTAATGGCTGGTCCTGAGAAGCTTATGCAGAGGGAAGCAGAGTACCTGATGGATCTTACAAATGCCAAGACAATCTCACTGGAAGAAAATAAACTGACTATTACCACTGAAGAGGAAAAGGTGTTAACATTTACTCAGATAGAGGAAGTTACTGAATAGATATTAAAAAAAAAGTTGTCGAGTGCGACAACTTTTTTCTTATGCTGGAAGGAAGAAGTAATCTCCACTTTTAATCATCTCATAAAACTCATCTATAGACTGCTCCTCCAAACACCCTTCTATCTTCTCTCCGCACATATTAAGTTTTTCATGGGTTCTTACAGGGAGTTCCTCATAAAAGTCATAGGCTTCCTCCAAGGTAAATGATTCCATCGGGATCCTATATCTGTGTTTTAGTGCATCATATATTACAAAGGCCCTATCTCCCACTTCCTCAATATATATTGGATTTAATAATTTTTGCATTATATATTCCTTTTCATTGAAATATTTCATCTCACCCTCGTAGTCACCCTGTCTCTTATGGTTATTGGCCACTATATTAATAGAATGGAGTACCATTTCTAGGGTTTCAAAGTCAAACTGCCTCTTGGAAATGAGATATTCACTATATTGTTTGCACTCCTTCACAGCCATCACCTCCCTTTCTTTAAGGAAGTAATACTATACATTAAAGGAGAGAAACCTTAACTAAAAATAAATTTTTTTTTATATTTTACTCTGCCTTTTCCAGGGACTTTGGCTTAAAGTGTACATCCAGCTGCGGGAATGGTATCTCTATACCCTCTCTGTCAAAGGTATCCTTAGCCATCTCCATGGTATCAAAGTAAACATCCCAGTAATCAGATGTTTTTGCCCAGGCTCTGTAGGTTATATTTACAGAGGAATCCCCAAACTCCTTTAACCTTATCTGAACCCCCGGTTCCCTTAACACCTTTTCCTGACTGTCAGCAATCCCCCTAAGAAGATCTATTGCCTTTTTATAGTCGTTCCCGTAACTGATACCAAAATTAATATCCACTCTTCTCACATTGTTTCTGGTATAGTTTACAATGGAGTTGTTGGAAAGCTCCCCATTGGGTATGATGATTCTTCTGTTATCCACTGTATTTATTACAGTATAGAATATCTGGACTGCAGCTACACTTCCAGTATAACCAGCTGCTTCCACAAAATCCCCAACTTCAAAGGGCTTGAAGAGCACAATTAAAAATCCCCCTGCAAAGTTTGCAAGACTTCCCTGAAGAGCAAGACCTACTGCCAAGGTAGCAGCACCAAGAATTGCCACCAAGGAGGTCATCTGCACCCCCAGGATGGAGATCGTTACTATAAACAGGATTACATAGAAAAGAGCATTTAAGCATGAGTGGGAGAAGCTGTGGATCATAGGGTCCACCTTCTTCCTGTCAAGTGCTTTATCCACTTCCGCTACAACTCTTTTTATTACAGCTCTACCCACTAAAAATACAACTATCGCCAGCAATACCTTTGTGGCAAAGCCTATAAAGTTCACCGATATATAAGCCATTATTCCGTCCATAAAATTACCTCCTTATGTAGTATCAATATTGTTATATGAAAA
>CAYSGC010000174.1:2194-6000 GCA_964430145.1 uncultured Fusobacteriaceae bacterium
CGCCTCACTGCTGCCAGGGAGGTTCCCACCCTGTGCCTCAGGAAGTTGCCGTTTACACCTATAACAAAGAAGGCTCTGTCTAAGAAGGACTTCATGGTTCCTGCCACCCCCGAGTAGTAAACTGGTGAACTGAGGATTATACCGTCAGCTTCCTTCATCTTCTGGATATAGTCATTTACCTCATCATCCTCTATGACACACCTTTCATTTTGGGCTTTCACACACCACATACATCCAAGACAGCCTCTTATCTTCTTATTTCCAACCTGAACAACCTCTACCTCTATGCCGTTTTTTTCAAGCTCCTCTGCCATTATACCTATGGCTTCCCTGGTGTTCCCATGGGCTCTGGGACTTCCGTTAAATGCCACTACCTTCATTATCTTCCCTCCCTTGGAGCCAACCCTTAAAAGTTAGCAGCCTTTATCTCAAAGTATGACTGTTCTGCCCTGCAGATCGGACAGAGGATCGGCGACTTCCTGTCCTCGTGGGTATGCCCACACTTTCTGCAGACCCATCTCTCTGCACTCTCCCTTGCAAAGACCTCATCCCTCTCAAGGTTTTCAATGAGCTTTCTGTATCTCCTCTCATGCTCCACCTCTACTCCGGCAATGAGCTTAAACACCGCTGCCACAGCAGGGAATCCCTCCTCTGCAGCCTTTTCAGCAAAGGCGGGATACAGCTCCACAAACTCCTCGTGCTCTCCATCAGCGGCCATCTGGAGGTTTTTAAGGGTGCTCCCCACATGCCCGGCAGGATAAGCCGCTGTAATCTCTAGCCCCTCCCCACCATCTAAGAATGAGAAGAACCTCTCAGCATGGTACTTTTCATTTAGGGATGTCTCCATGAATATTGCAGCTATCTGCTCATACCCCTCCTCACTGGCTTTTTCAGCAAAGTATCTGTACCTCATACTGGCCTGGGACTCCCCTGCAAAGGCCTTTAATAGATTCTTTTCAGTTTCTGTTCCTCTAAGATTCATTGCTATCTCCCCCTTGATATCTATATTTGTAAGTCAAACTTTAATTTTTTAAATAGTCGGACAGCTCCCCCACCGGTATTGTAAAGGTTAGTATTCCGCTCTCATAGGGACCTATCTCATAGGGATTAAATATTATAACTAGGTTTTCCTCTGAAAAATAAAACTTGAACTCCCTCTCCTCAACCACTATATTCTCGTAGTAGAGGGAAGGATCTCCCTCTATTATAATCTCCTCTATCTTATTCCTTATGAGCCTTTTGTAGTTCACCTCATCCTTAAATAGTGACCCCAGGGCCACCTCCCTGCCCTCTCTGAAGTTGTACGGGGTCTCCAGCACCATCCCGTGATCCCTTCCTGCATAGTAGTAGGTCTTTACCACGTAGCTGTCTATCCCCACCTTATTCTCTACCTTGGAGTAATCGGACTTCAGTACAAAGGGATTCCCCTCTCTCATCCCTTCCTCCCTAAAGTGTCTCCTGCTCTCCATCCTCACAACCTCATCGAGGATCTTAAAGGTATCCACTGCTTTCACAGATATAGGTTTACCCCTATACTTAAAGACTGGGATCCTTCCCCTTATAATGGTATTGCCGTCCCTGTAACTGAAATACTTCTCCTCTGCCTCCACTCCTAAAACTATAGTAGCCGCAATTAAAAAAAGGCAAAACAATATCTTTTTCATAATTTTCTCCTCATTTCCTTCCTCACCCTGTAAAAAAATTACAAGAGGGTCATACCTTTCTTAACTTTTTCAATAACCTCCCTGGAGGTGAGAGCCTCTCCCAGAGCCAGTGAGAACTCCAGGGATCTCCCGGCACCAGTGGAGGTAATAAGGTTATCATCTATAACAACCTTCTCATCTATATACTCTGCTTCATTAAGAAGCTCCCTTACGGTAAAGTGGCTGGTAACCCTTCTTTCCTTAAGAAGTCCGGCCTTAGCAAGGGCTGAGGGAGCACCGCATATAGCTCCTAGAAATTTACCGCCTTCCAGGTAGTATTTGGCAAGGTCCATAACCCCCTGATGGTTCCCGATATTTTCATATCCAGGATATCCCCCTGGAAGTATTAGCATATCCCCATCTCTAAATTCACCCCTAGCAAAGAACCTGTCAGCTTTAACTGTCACCCCCTGGCTGGAGGTGACCTCCAACCCCTCTCCAATAGAAAGGGTCTCAACCTCAACCCCGCACCTCTTCAGTACATCTACCGGTGTCATTGCCTCTATCAACTCAAATCCCTCTGCCAGAACTACATATGCTTTCTTCATGCTATCCTCCTTCAATCTCTGTCCCTTAATTATAAAATTCTTGGACACTCCTGCCACCAATCTATCTTCTATTATACTCAACCTTACTGCCGAACTCAAACTTTTAAAGAAAATATGAGGTTTTTAAGCCGATATTCCTTAAGACTCTTCCAATTTTAGCCCAAAAGAAAAAGCCCTGTTTCAGGGCTTCAATTTGTTATTTTTCTAACTTATAGGCTCCCCTGTTCAGGGCATCCTTTATTGCCGATCTCACCTTATTGGATCTTATGGTAGCTCCTGCCATCTCTATATCCTCTGGAGCATATAGGTCATCTAAGGATTCATCTATATTTTTTCCTATAAGGTGGGTCAGGAGAGCCTCATGCTCATCCCTTACCTTGGCAACCCTCTCCTCCTTGAGGTAGTCCACACCCCTGTAGGTAAGTCCCCTGTATTTGGCCGAGGTAACAATATCATCCTTCAGCTTAAACTCCACTGTTACCTGGTTTTCTCCCCTGTCTAGAAAGTTTCCCCTGTAAGTCCCGTCACGATAGGTGGAAGCAAGCACCGTAAGGCTAAAACTCATACTCAAGGCTAAAATCAGTATCTTCCTTCTTCTCAATCTAATCCCCCCTGTGAAATCATTATTTTAATTATTCCACATAAAGGAGGATTTTTCCACCTTTGATCTATCCAACAGAACTATTTATCTCTCTCCAGCTTCAAATCTTTCCCTTATCCTCTCCATTCTCTTTCTGTTTACGCCAAAATCACTGTAACCGCTTCTGGCAGCAGATCTAAAGTGGATAACCTCCTCATCCTCTGGAAGGTAGAGCTCCAGATCATCTATAAACTTGAAGAAGCCAGATCTGAAGATAATATGGACGTAGTCCTCCCTCTGGGTGACCACCTCATAGTTCTTCTCACCTTTCACAGCTTCAAGGATGGATGCCAATGCTTCCTCCCTGCTCCCGCTGTAGGTTATCTCCTCAAGGTAGTGCTTCCCCTCTCTCTTTTCCAGGGAGGATACACAGTTGGGAGATGCCGGACAGGCTCCCAGGCTTACTCCGTCAAAGGTGGGTCCCTTCTTTACACTGGAACACCCGGTAAATAATACTACAAACATCAGTAAAACTAAACTCTTCATAACACTCCTCCTCTATGTAAAGCTATCTACGCTGAAACTTCTTTATGGTCTTCACCAGGGAGGTTACAAAAACTATTCCCATGGCCAGAGCCCCAGCTGCCGATATGGTAGCCAGCCCCCTTGTAAAGGACCCCATGAGGTTGTGCCCTATAACATTGTTCATGGTAAAGTACATCCCTCCTCCTGGTACCAGTGGTATAAGTCCACATATGAGGATGGAGGTTACCGGAGTCTTCAGGTATCTTGCACCCACCTCTGAAAAGACTGAAAGTGCCACAGCAGAGTAGAAGTATGCCGCTGTTTCACTGGCCCCTGCCTGCTGGGTGTATAAAAATGTCGCCCAGCCCAGACTCCCTGCTATAGAGGTACATATAAGCTTTCTTCCCCTTATATTAAAAAGTATTCCAAAGCAGTAAGTGGCGATAAAGG
>CAYSGC010000175.1:0-5945 GCA_964430145.1 uncultured Fusobacteriaceae bacterium
GTTCCCCATGCTCTGCATATGCCTACCCATATATTTACCAGGCTGGGGCTCTGGAAGGAATCCATAGAGATGAATAGCAGATCTGGAGAGGCAGCTCTTGCCCACCCTTCCAATGGGCAGATATCTCTTCACTATCCCCATGCTGTAGATTATCTGGTATATGCCTATATTCAGAGGGGAGAGGATGAAAGGGCAAAAGAGAGCTTGGATGAACTTATGGCAAAGGAAGAGGAGTTCCAGACCCATATAGCATCCCACTATACCTATAATGCAGCACCTGCCAGACTTCTTCTTGAAAGGCAGAGGTGGGATGAAGCTATGAACCTTGAGCCCTGGTTGCCTGTAAACTATGAGATGGGAAAATACCCTGCCATGGAAGCTATTACATACTTTGCAAGAGCTCTGGGAGCAGCCAGAGCAGGGGATGAAGTTAAGGCAGAGGAAGCTCTCAGCGAACTAAAGGAGTTAGAGGAGAGGACAAGGGAAACCTCAGCCTACTGGGCAAAGCAGATAGAGGTACAGTATCTCTCAGCTAAAGCCTGGCTGATCTACAACACCGATATGGAGGAGGGGATCAGGTTGATGAGGGAAGCAGCGGAACTGGAAGCAACCACTGAGAAGCATCCGGTAACCCCTGGCGAGGTGCTGCCGGCAAGGGAACTTCTGGGAGATATGCTAATGGAAGCGGAAAGATACGAAGAAGCCCTGGTTGAGTATGAGGGAGCTCTTATGAGGAGCCAAAACAGGTTTAACAGCCTCTACGGTGCAGGCCGGGCAGCAGAGTTAACGGGGGATATTCCCAAAGCTTTGGAGTACTATGAAGTTTTAGCTGCTCAGACAGAGGAAGCAGATACTGAGATAGACAAGGTTATATATGTTAGAGAGTTCATAGGTAAAACTGAATAGATAAAAAAGGACCTGGTTTAAATCCAGGTCCTTTTATTTATCCCTTAATTCACCTAAGAAATCCTCTATGAAAACCTTCATCCTCTCCCAGTGCCCCCCCCTCCAGTAGAGACTGCTGCATGAGATACACCTGAAAAATTCATTGTAAAATTTTTTAGTGAGGGGATCCAGTTCGTGGGCGATATCCCTTTTCTCCACTTCCCTTAAGGGACCGTTACACCTGAGACACCTTGAGAAGGGCTGAACAGATGGAAGAAGGTCAAAGTTTATAAAAACCTCCATGAGCTGCTCCCGGCTGCTGTTGGATTTTATCAGGTATCCGTATTCGACCCTTCTTCTCTTAAGAATTCCCCTGTCCCTGGTGAGGATAGTTCTTTCTTCCCTGAGGGCTGTTTCCACGATCTCCTCATCGGAGTAGCAGTTCTCATAGAGGGTATCGATTCCCATGGCCCTCATATATTTTGCCAGGGTCCCCAAGTGCACATCCAGGATAAACCTCCTTGGCATGGGAGGGGGAGTGACCTCCTCTAAAGGACTCCCTATATCTATAAAGGCGGGGTACACCTGGATCTCCTCCCCTCCCCTTAGTTGAGCAGAGATTGGAGAAGGAGACCCGTCTACAAGGATTCTTCCCACCTCTGTGTGTGGTATTCCCATAGCCTCTATAAGATCCTTTATACTTCTGTCATCCTTCAGCTCTCCCCTGAGGGCACAGTTTCTTCTCTCCCTGGGAAGGAGCTTATTTAGATAACCGTGAAAAGCGATTCTAACATCCTTCATTAAAATCCTTCCTCCTTATTATCTAGCAGATGTTGAAGCTAGATTATCTCAATCTCATGCTCCTCCAGCTTGGCTGTAATCTGTGGTTCCAGTTCCCTGTCTGTAACCAGCCCGTCGATATCCTCCAGGGTAGCAAAGTTATAGATGCCGTAGTGGCTAAACTTCTCTCCTTCGCAGACAAAGTAAACCTTTGAGGCCATCTTTATCATGGCTTTTTTCAGCTGAACTTCGTTGGAGTCGAATATACTGAGGTTTCCCCTCTGAATATCTATCCCGGCTCCCCCCAGGAAGAGTTTCTGGGAGTTGATCCCCAGTACTGATTCCAGAGCCATCCCTCCTAAAAATGTACCCAGAAGACTGTGGTAGGTTCCTCCGATACCGATGAGGGTAATGCCGGGAACATTCTCCAGGGTCTTCATTATATCCAGCATATTTGTGGCTATGGTGACCTCCTTTGGAAATTGAGCTAACTTCTGGGCCAGCATAAGGTTTGTACTGGATGAGTCCAGGAAGATAATCTCTCCCATTTCAATGAGCTTGTAGAGTTTTTCCACGATCCTGTTCTTTCCCTCAACATTGGAGATCTTTCTTGTAGTGAGGGATATATCCTCGGGAATCTCCTTTCTCAGGATGGCCCCCCCATGGGTTCTCTCCAGCTTTCCCTCCTCCTCTAGAAGTTTCAGATCCTTTCGGATTATTACTTCGCTTACATTGAAGAGATCACTCAGTTCCCTCACCCTGACCTTCTTTTTATTCATCAACATACTTAATATCTCTAATCTTCTTTCCTTTGCAAACACTGCCCTTCCTCCGAAATACTTAAATAGATTTATCTAATTATATCACCCAATTGAAAGAAATAAAAAAAATATTGACAATCGAAACCAAATGAAATAAAATAACTTCAAGAACAACAAAACGAAACTAAAATCATAAGGAGGGAAACAAAATGAAAGTAAATTTGATATCTCCAAAGGGAGAAAGGATAGCCATAAGAGTAACGGGATTATTCTTCTTTAACAGAGGGAGGGTAAGGGCTATGATAGAGAATGGATATACCCTGGCAGGAGAGGAGGATGCCAAGCTTGTATCCGACCTGAAGATATTCTAGAGAGGAGACCATCTCAATAAAAAACCTGCAGTCAATGGCTGCAGGTTTTTCCTGTTAAGAGGTTCCTCCTTCCATATTGGAGAGGATGAAGGAGGTTCAGGCAGGTTTAGTAGAGTGTTACCTCTACCTCCTCATAGGTGAAGCCCAGCTTCTTCTTTATCTCATCTATCGTCCGGTGGAGGTTTAGGGATTTTTCATAGGTCATGACCGGGCTTTCAGTTACATGGAAGAGTACCGCAGAGGCAAAGGCCTCTATCTCATATCCCAGCCACACATCCTCGGAGGAGGTGTGCTCCTGCACCCTACCATCCTTTGTTTTTACAGTGAAGCCCTTGGCTACGGTCCACGAGGGGTGGATCTCTATCATCCCCTGGGTTCCTATTATCTTGGCCATCTCTCCAGAGATGGAGTCCATAGTGGCGTAGAAGGTGGAGGTAGCTCCTCCCCTGTGCCTGCTGAGGCAGCTTACACTACCTTCTACTCCCCACTTGTTGCCCCGGGAAACTGCAAATACCTCCTCTGGAACCCCCAGAAGGTCGGTGTTGAGGAAGATGTTGTATATTCCGATATCGTAGAGGGCTCCCCCAGCCTGCTTAGGATTATGTTTGTGTATCTTGCTGCTTACACTTCCATAGGAAGATTCCACATGAACTACCTCTCCGATACTGCCACTCTCGATCTCCACTTTTATCTCCTGGTAGACTGGGTTGAATCCCACAGTCATAGCTTCTGTAAAGAGAAGGTTTTTCTCCCTGGCTTTAGCCACCACTCTCTCCATGTCCTCAGCCTTCAGTACAGCGGGCTTCTCACAGAGTACGTGCTTCCCGGCCTCAAGGGCTTTCATGGTGTAGGGGAAGTGGGTAGGGTGGTAGCTCGCTACGTAGATGGCATCTATCTTCTCATCAGCAAGAAGCTCATCCACAGAAGAGTATGCCCTGTCTATATTGTATCTTTCAGCAAAATCCATAGTTTTTTCATAATTTCTGGCACTAACTCCTGCCAGGTTTATCTTATTGTTTTTCAGAGCTTCCTCTGCAAACTGTCCGGCGATCCTTCCGGTACCGATTATTCCAAAGTTTAATATCTTCTTCATCCTTCCTCCCGATGTAATCATATGCTAACCTTAATATAACCTATTTTTCTCCAAAGATACATCTAAAATTCCTTATTTCAGGGAAGTTTTCGGAGGAATTTAAAAAAATGTCCAGTATTATTATCTATAAGGGCGAAGGAGGTTTTTATATGTCTAAGAGATCAGTGTGTTTAATTTTAATCCTTACTATGTATCTTGGAGGGGCTGGAGAGGTCAGGGTATACAGTGAGACTGAGAAGGAGCTACTTAGCACCCAGGAAGCAGTTGCCGTTACTACGGATACCTCTGAAAAGAGCAGAAGAAGGGATGAGAAGAAGAAGTATGTGGGAGAGGTAAAAAATGAGGAGAGCAAGAAGAGGTATGTGGGGGATGTGGAAAAGGATGAGGTGGAAAACAGAAAGAGAAGGGGAACGGAGAAGAGGTATGTAGGCCAGAACGGAGAGGAGGAGTTTTTTAAGGGTCAGAAGGCTGGAACATATAAGTATGATTTTGAGAAGGAGCATGATCCAGAGGAGAGGCTTTCCGATGCAAGGGTAGAGTTTGAAGAGAATGTGAAGGTGGAAGTTTCCCAGGAGGCAGAGGCTGTGGAAAAGTTAAAGCCTCAGATTCCACAGGAAGAGAGGGGGAAGAGAGCTAAGATCCCTCAGGTAGAGGTCTATTCCGACGAGGAAAATAAACAATAAAAAAGGATGACCCGCTCTGGGCATCCTTTTTTTAATTATGACTTGCACTTTTAGACTTAAATCTTCTGTAGAAGATGAGGGCTGTGATAAGGGTAACACTCTCTGCGAAGAGGGGAGTTCCCCACACGCCGTTGATTCCAAGGATGTTTGGCAGAAGGGTAAGTCCTGCAATTATTAGTCCCAATCCCCTCAGGAAGGTCAGGAGGGATGATACACTTGGGTTTTCCACAGCCTGGAAGAGGATGGCGTAGATAATATTCAGTCCCATAAACAGTGTGGCACTGAAGAAGAGAGGCATTCCCACAGCTGCCATACCTATAAGCTCCATATCCTCTCGGTTAAAGAGCCGGATAATGGGATACTTAAACACATTTAGCAGTACAATGGTAGCCACTGCCACAAGGGCAGAGGTAAGAAAACCGAGCTTCAGGGTTTCCCGCACCCTCTCATTGTTGCCAGCTCCATAGTTGATGCTCAGGAGGGGCTGACAGGCCTGGGATATCCCTACAAAGATCAGATACACCAGGAAGTTGATATTCAGTATGATGCTGTAGGCAGATACAGCCAGATCGCCCCTTATCCTGAAGAGAACCAGGTTAAAAGCAAAGATAGCAATTCCCATGGAGGTATCATTGAGGAAGCTGGGGAAACCGATCCTGAAGATCCTAGTTGCAGTCTCCAGCTGAAACTTCCTTCTCTGAATTCTGAGGGTATTCCTAGGAGAGTAGAAGTGAAGGATCAGGATCAGGAAGTAGGCTACCTGAGCCAGACCAGTGGCAAGGGCGGCACCAGCCATTCCCCATCCAAATATAAATATAAAGATGTAATCCAGTATGATATTTATAATCCCGCATACTACCATCCCTATCATTGTCAGGTTGGGATTACCATCATTTCTGATAAAGGCGTTGAGGGTGTGGGGAACCAGGTAAAAAAGGGTAAACTTTGAAATTATTCCCAGATAGCTCTTTACCATGGGGAAGAGGGTATCGGTGGCACCCAGTACCCCGGTGAGGGCGTTTATAAAGATCCCCTGAAGGAGGGTAAAGAGTATTCCTATTCCCAAGGCAAGGATTACAGCGTGGGAGAAGATCTTATTCTTTCCCCTTATATTTCCCCTTCCGCTGTCGATGGCTGCAGCAGTAGCTCCTCCCATTCCCAGGAGCAGGCCTGTGGAGGAGTAGAGGGTAAAGACGGGGATGGCAGTATTTAAGGCAGCAAGTCCCATACTTCCAACTCCCCTCCCGATAAATACAGTATCTATAAATATGAGAACCCCAACAGACAGTGTACCGGTAACAGATGGGATGAGGTATTTTAAAAATAAACTAGTAATGCTTTCTGTTTTCAATCTTTCCATTGCAGACTCTCC
>CAYSGC010000176.1:0-5936 GCA_964430145.1 uncultured Fusobacteriaceae bacterium
TAGAGAATAACTTTCGTTATAAAACCAGACTTACGGAGTTTGACAGGGTACTGGGAGGGGGGCTTGTCCAGGGAGAAGTAGTTCTTCTTACTGGTAACCCAGGTATAGGAAAGTCTACCCTTCTTCTGCAGACAGCTCAGGAGTATACAAGCTATGGAGATGTCCTCTATGTTCTGGGAGAGGAATCACCATCACAGATAAAGGACAGGGGAGAGAGACTGGGGATATCCTCCGAGGGACTCTACCTTATGCCGGAAACTGAGATGGAGAGTATCTATGAGCATATAGTGACAAGAAAGCCCAAGGTAGTGGTGATCGACTCCATTCAGACCCTCTACAGCAGCAACTCGGAATCCATTCCTGGAACTCCCACACAGATAAGGGAGTGCACACTAAAAATAGTGGAGATAGCCAAAACTCACAATATCTCCTTCTTCATAGTTGGGCATATCACAAAGGACGGAAAGGTGGCAGGACCGAAACTCCTTGAACACATGGTAGATGCTGTACTTAACTTTGAAGGGGAGGAGGGACTCTACTACAGAATCCTGAGAAGTATTAAAAACAGATTTGGTTCAACCAATGAGCTGGGAATATTTAATATGGAGGAGGACGGGATGAAGGAGGTTAAAAACTCCTCGGAGTTCTTCCTCAGTGAAAGGGATGAAAAAAATATAGGAAGTATGGTAGTTCCCGTACTAGAGGGAACCAAGGTATTCCTTCTGGAGATCCAGTCCCTCATTACAGACTCGCCCTTTGGAATTCCCAAGAGAATCGTTCAGGGATTTGATAAGAACAGGATTCAGATCCTCTCTGCCCTTGCTGAAAAAAGGCTTGGGATCCCCCTTGGAACAAAGGACCTCTTTGTAAATATTCCCGGGGGAATAGTGATAAAGGACCCTGCGGCAGACCTGGCAGCAGTGGTTGCTATGCTATCTGTAGCCAAGGGGATAGAGGTAAGCCAGAAGGTTGGAGCCATAGGGGAGCTGGGACTAAGAGGAGAGATCAGAAAGGCTGCCTTTATAGACAGAAGGCTCAAGGAGATGGAAAAACTTGGTTTTTCAGGGGTATATGTTCCAGAGGCCAATAGAAAAGATGTGGAAAAGAAGAATTATAAATTAAAGCTCATCTACCTGAAGAGTCTGGATGAGCTGGCGGAAAGGATGAGATAGTTATGAAGGAAGCGGAAATGAATACCCAGGAAAATCTAATAGACATCCTTTCTAATGTTACCCCTGGGACAAATCTGAGAGAGGGACTAGACAACATACTGGATGCAGGAACTGGTGGATTCATAGTTGTGGGAATGGATAAGGAGATAGAGGAAATGCTCGACGGTGGTTTTTTTATAAACTGCGACTACACTCCCCAGAAGATATATGAGCTGTCTAAGATGGACGGGGCTATAATCTTAAATGATTCAGCTTCAAAAATTCTCTATGCAAATGTTCATATGCAGCCTACAAAAAACTTTTCAACCAATGAAAGCGGAACCAGACACAGGACAGCCCAGAGGGTAGCCAAGCAGTCTGGAAAGCTGACTATAGCAATCTCAGAGAGAAGGAACAGGATAACCCTCTATAAGAATGAGTTTAAGTATAAGCTGAGAGATATAGCAGAGATCACCACCGAGGCAGCCCAGGCTGTGAAGACCTTTGAAAGGTATAAACAGGTACTGGATAAGGAGCTTAGCAACCTTACAATAATGGAGTTTGATGACCTGGTGACCCTCTATGAGGTAACAAGTATTCTTCAAAGATATGAGATGCTCTTCAGGATAAAGAAGGAGGTCAGACACTATGTGGCTGAGCTTGGCCTTGAAGGAAGACTTATAAACCTTCAGTTGGAGGAACTTCTTCAGGGACTTAAGGAGGAGAGGATAAACTTTATCAAGGACTACTACAACGATGAGAAGGATGAGCTGGATATTGATAATATAAACTCCCAGCTGATAAGCTACAGCGATGAGGAACTCCTGGAACCGGAGAAACTCTCCTATGTACTGGGGCACGGAAGGAGCTACTCAACCCTTGATGACAAGGTAAGTCCTAAGGGGTACAGGCTTCTGGGAAAGATCTCCAGACTGAACAAGAAGGATATTGAAAAGATAATAAATGAGTATGAGGATCTTGCCTCTATACAGGAAGCCAGCATAGAGGAGCTCTATGAGATCAGAGGTATCAGTAAGTTTAAAGCAAGGTCAATAAAAAATGGACTGAAGAGGTTGAAGTTTACGAAGGAACTAGAGAGATAATTCTAGGAGGTATTGTACTATGGCCAATGACATGTATACAGTTGAAGATCTAAAGGAATTTATCAATCATCATCTAAGATTTTTTAGGAAGATAACCATTCTGCCAATACTTGTAATCTATCTTCTTACAGGGATATTTCAGGTTGGACCAGATGAGGAAGCGGTGTTGCTCCTCTTTGGAAGGTATGAAAAAACTGTAGGGCCCGGAATACACTGGTATTTTCCAAGGCCTGTGGGAAGAAGAATAAAGGTTAAGACGACCAAGGTATACAGAGTAGAGGTAGGATTCAGAACGGTGGATATAGGTCCCCCTGCCAAGTATCAGGATATTTCCAAGGAATCTCTGATGCTCACAGGGGATGAAAATATAATCGATCTGGATTTCAGTGTACAGTACAAGATAGTAAACCTGAGAGATTACCTCTTTAAGGTAAAAAATCCCGGAAGTACTATAATTTCTGCTGCAGAGGCAAGTATGCGTCAAGTAGTGGGGATGTTTGAGATAGATGAAAGTCTTACCGAGGGAAAAAGTAACATACAGATCCTCACCAAGGAGAAGCTGCAGGAGATACTTGATATCTACGGGATAGGTATACAGATCCTTACCGTACAGCTGCAGGATGTACAACCTCCTAAACCTGTACTTCAGGCATTTAAGGATGTAGCCAGTGCCCGGGAGGACAGGATAAGATATATAAATGAAGCCAATGGATACGCCAATGATGTAATACCAAAGGCCAGAGGTCAGGCTAAGAAGGCTGTAAATGAAGCTCTTGCCTACAAGGAAAGAAGGATAAGGGAAGCCAATGGAGACGTGGCAAGATTCCTGAAGCTCTATGAAAACTATAAACTGGGAGAGGAAGTAACCAAAACAAGACTCTACCTGGAAAACCTAGAGAAAAACCTTAAGAATACAGATAAGGTAATAATAGACAGGGAAGTTAAAAGTGGAGTTTTAAACCTTATCCAGGGGGAGGTGAGAGCCAATGAAAAAAGTAATTAGCTCTATACTGATACTGGTAGTGATAGTAGCCTATACCTCCTTATTTACAGTGACTGAGATGGAAAGAGCTGTAGTTATAAGGCTGGGAAAACCAGTTGGAGACCCTATAGAGACCAGTGGTTTAAAGGTTAAGGTTCCCTTTATAGACAGGGTGGAATACTTTGACAAGAGACTTCTTGAATATGATTCGGAACCTAAGGAGCTCATAACCAGAGATAAGAAGAATATAGTAATAGACAACTATGCAAGGTGGAGGATAGTGGATCCCCTTCTATTTCTTCAGACGGTTCACGATGAACGGGGAGCCCAGGCGCGGCTCGATGATATAATCTACTCCGAGGTAAGGGAGAGGCTGGGGCAGTATACCCTCCTTGAAATAATTGCCATTAAGAGGGATGAGATTATGGAGATAGTTACCAGGGAGAGTGCGGAAAAGGTAAGAAAGCTGGGAATAGAGATAGTGGATGTAAGGATAAAGAGGGCAGACCTTCCAAAGCAGAATGAGGAAAATGTATATAAGCGGATGGAAGCAGAGAGACATCAGCAGGCGAAGAAGTATCGTGCTGAGGGTCAGGAGAAAGCCCTTGAGATAGTATCTGAAGCTGAAAAGAATAAAACCATAATCCTGGCTGAAGCCTATGAGAAGGCTGAAAGGATAAAGGGAGAGGGAGACGGTGAAGCTGTAAGGATATATGCAGACGCCTACAACAGAGACCCTGAATTTTACAGGTTTACAAGAACCCTCACAGCCTATGATGAGATCCTGGGAGGAAACGGGAAGACCAAGGTCCTTCTTTCTACAGACTCTGAACTATGGAAATACCTGAATAAACCAGATTAAAAAGCCGACTATGTCGGCTTTTTTGTTTTTTACATCCAACGTGCAGTATTTTTAAAAGAATTTTGGAGTTAAAAAATTTCATCTTAATTTCAGAATAGTATGTAGAAGCAAATAAGATGTATTTCTCTAGCGGTTAAGTTAACAAATGATGAGTTGTTTCCTTGGACATTGAAAATTAAATAGTATCCTTAGAATTTAGATTTTTTAGTTAGGCTATTACAAAATTACTGAAACTTCTTTTAGATTATATGATATTATATGACAATGAAAAATATATATAGGAGAGAAGAGCATGGTAAAGAAAATAGTAAAATTTATTCCTGTGATTTTTATGTTACTAGTAAATTCAGTTATATTTGCGAATAAACTTACTAATACAGTTATTGAAGAGATAAATACTTTAGAAAAGAGGTTAGGCGCAAGTGTTGGTGTTGCTGTATATGATACTAAAAGCAATATAATATCAGAGTATAATGGTGATAAAAAGTTTCCATTGATGAGTACATTTAAAACCCTAGCAGCTGCAAATATTTTATATAAAACAGATCAGGGATTGTTATCACTAGACAAAAAAGTAGATGTACATGAGGATGAAATTCTTAGCTATGCTCCAGTTACAAAGGAGTTTATAGGCAGGACAATGGCATTAGATGAAGTTTGTTCAGCGGCTATGTTAATGAGTGATAATACAGCTGCAAATATAATGCTAAGAAACTTAGGTGGTCCTCAAGAATTAACTAAATTTTTAAGAGAAATTGGCGATACTGCAACTAGAATAGATAGGATGGAGCCAGAACTTAATGAAGCTTTAAAGGGGGACGAACGTGACACTACAACTCCAAAAGCTATTGTAGTAACTCTGGATAAATTATTGTATGGAAAAGTGTTATCTGATACTTTAAAGGAGCAACTAAAAAAATGGATGATGGATAATAAGGTAGCGGATAATCTTTTAAGGTCTGTACTTCCTAAAGGATTTCTTATTGCAGACAGATCAGGTGCAGGAGGATATGGATCTAGAGGTATAACAGCAGTAGTTTGGTCTGAAGATAATACGCCTATAATAATTAGTATCTATTTAACTCAAACAGATGCAACGTTTGCTGAGAGGAATGAAGCTATTGTTCAGATAGGTGACGTAATATTTAATGAATATTTGAAAAATTAAATATTTGAATACTGCAAAAAAAATTATGAAAATAATGTTGATAAGCACACTGTTTAAAAATAGTTTGCTTTTATTTTAGGTGGTGTATTGAATTTAATAAGACACCTCAAACCTAAACAAATAAAGAATTGTTAATCTTAATAATATAAACGAGTGGCTTTAAAAGCTACTCACCATAAGTTGAAAAATTATTTGTAGTCATAAAGACAATGAGCTGTAGCAGGCGTACAAATTAGATTATCTTCATCTGGATGAATGTCTAAATTATTAAATTCTTCAGATAAAATATTTTGTACTTTACCAAAAATATCAGGATGAGTAATCAAATAGAAGCATTTTGCAGAATTATAATTAGAGTTTGGATGTTGAACTCTAATTATACCAAAATCGACAATAGAAAATTGGTCGTTGGATTCCATGAAATTATCTTGTGGATTAATACAGATGTAGTCTGATTTTTCTAATACATTTTTAACTGTATCGATCATAAAATATCGCCCTCCTTAACTAAGTTTAGCTTAGGAGGGAAGGATAATCAATAAACAAAACAATTAGATATTTGTTGCTGTAGTTTTTAAATACCGACCATTTGAAAATATCGTCAATGGAGTTCTAAAATAAAATTTAGAAAAATATTCGTTTGTCCGAACGAAGTGAGTTACGATTTTTT
>CAYSGC010000177.1:0-5907 GCA_964430145.1 uncultured Fusobacteriaceae bacterium
TTTCATAAAGGTATATGTTTGCTCCTGTTAGAAATGTTATTATAAATGTGAATATTGTTATAGGTACTTTTATTGGTGTTATAAGTACTCCTATTATTACTATTATTAAAAGTGATATATCTCCTTTTAATCTTATGTTACTTAGTAATACTTTTTTATATTTTGCTGTTTCTACTATAAATTTATCAAATGGTGCTATTATCATATTTGACTTCATTATAAAATATAAACCTAAGTTTAATAGTAAAAATACTATTATAAAATTTATTAAATTTTTTGTTAATTTTATATTTAATAGGCTATATATATTTACTACTCTTGTCAGTAAGAATATTGATATTATACTTAATATAATTGTTTTATATTTTAGTTCATATTTTTTTGATAATATTATTAATGTTATAGCAAAAAACATATGTAATAAAAATGATGCATTTCCAAATAGTTTTATATTTAATAATTGTTGGATGTACATCGTCATTGTATCAAATGATCCCATTCCTAAATCAAAAGACTTTAATAGGTTTAAGTTTAAAGCAAATATATTGATTCCTAAAAGCATATAAATGATTCTTTTATACATCTAGTGTCTCTTTTATTTGTTCTACTGTTGTAGCGGCTTTTAAGTTATTTATATTTTCTTCATTTACTAATTTTCTTGATATTTGAGATAACATTTTTAAATGATCATCTCCTCCTGCTGCTAATATAGTTATTATTAGTTCAACAGTTGAACCATCCATTGTTTCCCAATTTGTTACACCAGGTGTTTTTACTACACATAAAAGTGGTTCATCTCCTTTTATTTTAGTATGTGGAATAGCTACTCCGTTTACCATACCTGTTGAAACTTGTTCTTCTCTTTGTTTTAATCCTTCTAATATTTCACTATTATTTAATTGTTGTTCTTGTGCTACTTCTAAAGATATATAATTTAGCATTTCTTCTTTTGTTGTTATTTGACTTTCTCTTAATATTACTTTCATTATTCCTCCACTGTATAATTAAATAATTTAAATTTATTATTTTCTATTTTTTGATTTTTAAAAACTGTTTTATTTTCCAATTCTTTGTCGTTTACTTTTAGATACTGTTCTTTATTAGATATACCTCTTATAAATGTATTGTTATCTAAATCTATACCTAATGATGTTATTATACCATTTGTTTTAACTTTAAGAGGTTTATAATTATTAATATTTATTTCCTCTTTTTTATATTCCATTATTTTATTATCAATTCTATAGAAGAATTTATTTAAATCTTGTATTTGATAATTTATAATATCTTCTCTATAGTCTTTTAAAACATTCATAACATTAAAGAACTCATAATCCATTATATCTAAACCAAATTCAAATTCTACTTCACCTAAATTTTGTGCTAATGGTGTATCTATTTTTATATGTCCTTTTTTAGTTATATCTCCACTTGCTCTTCCTGGTCTATTTATTAAATCTGCTTTTCCTAATTCACCTGTTGTTGAAAATACTGTTAAATAAATAGAATCTTCTATTGCTTCATATTCTTTTCCATAAGTTGAAAATAAAGTTATATTATTTTGATTATCATCAGATTTAACAAAACCATCAAACGTTTCTATACTTATAGGCTTTTCACTGTAATTTTCTTCCCAACCTTTTAAATCACTTTCAGTTAAAACTTTTCTTTTAACTTCTCCATAAGCAGAAGAAGAAATTGTATTTTTAATTGTATTAAAAGTTTTTACTTTTACTCTTAATCTATGTGATAAAACATTATTATTAAATTCTAATTTGAATTTTATAATAGATTTTTCTTCTAATTGTATTTTTAAAGTAAATTCACTTTCTTTTGTTTTACTTTTAGTTATTCTATTTTCTAAGTCTATTGGTAAGTTTACTTTACCGCTTAAATTCATCTCTTGATGTGTTTTATATTTTTTAACTTCACAATTTGTAAAATTAAATATTATGTCTTTATCATCTTTTAAAGGAGAAAAATCATAAGTATCTCCATCATTACCACAGTCTACTATATTTATAAAGTCTTTTATTACTTTATCTTCATACTTTAAGTTTAATTTTTCATTTTCAAAACTAATCTCAAATTTTGAATTTTTAATAAAGTTATCTTTTGATACTTTATTGTCTAATTCTTCTTCTTTTGGAATATATTTTATTACCTTTATATTTAAAGGTTCCATATCACAAATAACTTTTATTTTATGATGATAATATTTATTTTGTGGTGATGGTATATTTCCTATAGGTGTTTCTATAAAAGCATCTAGTTTTTCTTCATAAGATTTTGTCTGAATTATTTCATAATCTTCAACATCTAATAAGTCAATATTTTTACTTTCACTAATAACATCTATTACATGACTTCTTTTATTTATTAGTGTTTGATTAATTAAAAGAATATCTCCATTATTTATATTTGCTTTTGTTGATATTTCTTTTAGTATCATATTTTTAATAGATAAAGCTATTTCTTTAGCTCTTTTATTTCTATTTATTAGATCTAAATAAACATCATCACTAATACATCCACATATACCATCATGTGCATGACCTTCAAATAACAAAGTCCAAGCTTTATATAATAAATTAACATTTATATTAATACCTATTTGCTTAGCTATTACCATTAATGGTTCAACTTCATTTATTAATAATTGTTCAACTTCATAATTTGTTTTTTTCACATCATATCTAATAGAACCTATACTTTTATGAATTCTAGAATAATTAGTTTCTCTAAATTCTGAAGTAATAGTTTCAAATTTTTCTTCTTTAAATATTTTATCTATACCATCTTGGTAATTTAAAACTTCTAAATCACAATCTATTTTATCACTACTTTTAATATCTTTTATTATATTATTTATATCATGAACTATTTCATATTGATCATTACCTGCTGGTATTAATATGTTTGAATTTATTCCTAAATCTTTATAATTTTTTATAATTGGATTAATTATATTTTCAATAAACTCTTTTGAAGAATTAAAGCCTTTGGCCATTCCATAACCACCAACTAAATTAACAGTTTTAACTTTTGAACCACCTAATCCTTGCCAATAAAAGTATGGTTTTTTATCACTTAAGTCTATTCCTCTCCAAAATATTGATTTATCTAAATCTAATAATGAATATATTTCTGGCATTTGATTACAAAATCCAAAAGTATCAGGTAAATAACCTACTTCCATAACAGAACCAAATCTTTGTTTTGTTTTATACATACCATAATATAAATTTCTTATTATTGATTCTTCATTTATTAATTGTGTATCTGTTTGAGTAAACCAAGGTCCTATAAATAACCTTTTTTCTTCTACTAATTTTTTTACTCTTTTTTCTAAACTTGGGTTTATCTCTAAAAACTCTTCTATAATAGAATATTGTCCATCTAAACAAAAAGAAATATTTTCAAAATTTTCTAATTCTTTTATTATATTTTTAAATGTTCTATCCATTAAAACTAAAGAATCAGAAGTGGTAAAATACCACTCCCTATCCCAATGTGTGTGTAATACAATTATTAAATTCATATGTTCTCCTAAATTAGATTATACTATCTACATCTTCTCCTGTAAAACTATCTTTACAAAGTATTGCTCCACCTGCTATTATTAAAGATCCTACTGTTATTGCTAATACATAAATAGGCCAATTTTCAACTAATAACCATCCATAGATTCCTGATATAGGAATAGAGTTTACTGCTCCTAATCCTACTGCTATTGCACTACCTACTGCACAACCTAACATATTAATAAAAACTAATTTTTTAGGATTTGCTAAAGTAAATGGAATCGCACCTTCACTAATTCCTACAATACCCATTATAAATGAAGCATTACCTGCATTTTTAAATCCTTCACTAAAGTTTTTACCACTTATTATTGTTGCTATACCATATCCTAATGTAGGTATTATGATAGCTACTTGAACAGCTGTATTTGGTAAAAATACTCCACTTTCTATAAGCCCCATTGCTGTAACAACTGCTGCTTTATTAAATGGACCACCTAAATCAAATCCTACCATAGCTCCTAAAACCATAGCCATAAACACTGCACTAGTTGTATCCATATTTGATAAACTTGTTATTAAAAAATCATTTAACCAAGTAAATGGTACACCTATTACATAATTTGTTATTAAAACTGTTCCTAAAACTGATAAAACTGGTATTAAAAATACTGGCCCTATTGATGATGCTGCACCTTTTATATTTATTTTCTTAACTAAAAATGCTGTAAAATACCCTGCAAATAATCCTGCTCCTAATGCTCCAAAAAATCCTGCTCCTATATTAGAAGCTATAAGTCCACCTGTTAGACCTGCTGGTAGTCCTGGCTTATCACTAATTGAATAAGCAATGAATCCTGCTAATACAGGTAACATTAAAGATAAAGCTGTTCCTCCTAATCCATCTAATGTATGGAAAAATGGAATTAATCCTGCTCCTGTTTCATGTGCTGCATCCCATATATCAGTTACATTATAAAACATTGCTCCTATTCTTGCTATACCCATTATAACTGATGCTGCTATAACTAAAGGTATTATATAAGATACTCCTGTTAAAATATGTTGCTTTAAACTTTTTTCATTACTACTTATTTCTTTTTTATCACTATTATTAGTATAAGTACTTGCTCCTTCTTCCATTAGCTTAAATATACCTTCTTTTTCTTTTATTGGTTTAGCGACTGGACATCTAAATACTTTTTTACCATTAAATCTTTCTTCTTCTTTTATTGCTGTTTCTACAGCAAATATAACATAGTCTGCTTCTTTTATTTCTTTTTCAGTAATTCTATCTTCAATACCTAAAGCACCTTGTTTTTCTACTTTTATATCGTACCCTAATTTTTTAGCACTTGTTTCTAAAACTTCTGCTGCCATATAAGTATGTGCAACTCCTGTAGGACATGCTGTTATAGCTACTATTTTCATATCTTCTCCTTTTTGTGTTAACATTTACAAATATATGATAACACCATTTGAAATTTTTTTATTATTATTTTTAAAATTGTGAATTTTTTCAAATAGAGTGAAATTTTTTGCTATACTTTTAAAAAGGAGTATTATGAATAATGATTTAATAAAGAAGATTAAAGAAGACTATTATAACTTATCAGATACCAACAAAATAATAGCTGATAATATTTTAAAAACAGAAAATAAATTTGACTTAAGTATACAAGAATTAAGCAAAATATCTTATTGTTCTAATAGTTCTATTATAAACTTTTGTAATACTTTAGGATACGATTCATATAAAGTATTTAAACATGATTTAAATAAAACAAATACAAAAGAACATACTTCTATTATAGAATCATTTAATCTAGTAGAAGACTTTATTAATAAAAATAATAAATTAGTTGATAACTTTTTAAAAAAAATAATAAATTCAAACAATGTATATATATTTGCAACAGGACAATCAAGAATTTCTGCTATAGATTTTTATTTAAGAGTAAACAAGAAACTTAATGACAAAGTTATTTTTGAATATGAACCATCTGCACAAGAACGAACTATCAAAACTATTAATAATGACGATCTTGTTATTTTTATTTCTAATTCTGGAAAATCCAGAGAACTACTTTCTTTTATTAATAAGATAGATTTAAAAGAAGAAAACATATATCTTATAACAAATAGAGACAAAAGTTTACTAGCTAAAAAAATTAAAAATATTATTAACTTAAACAATCAAATTGAATCAGAAACAAACTTCAAAGAATTTCCAAGAGAAAGTAAATACTCCTTATTATATTTTTTTGATTTAATATTTAGTCGTATAAACAAATAAAGACACAACCTAAATGGTCGTGTCTTTTTTATTTAATTACTTATTAAATTTTCTTTTTAAAACTAAGTTTGAACTTATTGTTACTGT
>CAYSGC010000178.1:0-5834 GCA_964430145.1 uncultured Fusobacteriaceae bacterium
CTTGTAAACTACATCCTAATCCTCTCCCCAGAAAAGATTATAATGGGAGGGGGAGTAATGAAGCAGCAGCAGCTCTTCCCTAAGATAAGGGATTATGTACAAGAGATCTTAAAGAGTTATATTACAAAGGAGGAGCTTGCCTCTAAGATCGACGAATATATCCTCTACCCTGAACTTGGAGATAATGCAGGCATATGCGGAGCCCTGGCTCTGGCCCTTACCGCCCTGAATAATTAATCATCAACTGTATTTGCTAAGGAAAGCCATAAAAAAGGAGTAGGACTTTAAAAGTCCTACTCCTTTTTTATGGCTTTATATACTAAACATTTATTTATTTTTCTTGCTTTTACCGAAACTATCTGGTATTATACTCACAACTTGTCTTAAAAAGAAACAACTTTTACACCACTGTTCTACAATGGATTTTACGTCTATAATTTAGTGGTCGAGACAGGTATACTACTATCATAAATCTATACAGATAAAATCTTAGGAGGATTTCACCATGTTTTTTAAACACCTGTATTATCTACTTGGTCTTATGCTACTGGCCCTTGGAGTAAGTCTTACCCTTATAAGTAATCTCGGTGCGGGAGGCTGGGATGCCCTTGTGGAAAATCTTTACAAAGCCACCGACATAAAGATCGGTACTTGGATCATCGTTATAGGTCTTATACTATTAGTTGTAGCTGCTCTTCTAAAGAGGGAGTTTATAAACTATAAAGCCTTTATCATCTCCATTATCCTTGGAAAGCTTATAGATATCTTCTATTATCCACTGATTCAGGTGATCACCTCTGAATCCTTCCTTACAAGATTTTTAATTCTTGTGGCAGGACTTATCTCCATCGGGGTCGGGTTAGCTATGATGTTTGTGACAAACTTTCCTAAAAATCACACTGAAACATTTATCTTCTCCATAGTAGACACCACAGGTCACTCCTATCAGAAGATTAAAACCATAGCAGATGTAACTGCCCTTCTTCTGGCTGTGTCTATAGGCTTTAAATTAAATGACTTTTCAAACCTAGGCCTCGGTACAGTGTTGATCTCATTTTTTATGGGAAGTATTGTACACCATATCCTTCCAGTAGCTGAGAAGGGGATGACTATCCTTGTAAAGGAGTAAGCAAAAAGTATTTAAGCTGCTATTTCCCGATCTTCTAGAGGTCATTTTTTATCTTCTCCCAAGGATTGTTACTAACTACAAGCTGCCTCTGTCTTTGTACTGAAAACTACTGGAGGTGTTAAAAAATTTGCATGGAAATTTAAAAAGGGCTATAATTATTCCTTAGCAGAAGATAACTTGGAGGTAGATATGACAAAAAAGATACTTATACTACTGTTGATTCTTTCCATGAGAGCCTTTGGGGATGCTCATATTCTCATGTATCACAGGATAGGGGACGGTAGACACCCCTCAACCAACGTCTCAGTTGAGGCCTTTGAAAAGCAGCTGAGATTTTTAGAGGACAATGGATATGAGATAGTGGAACTAAGCAAGATAGTAGAAGCTGTTAGAGATAAAAGGGAGCTGAATGACAAGTGGGTGGCAATAACTATAGATGATGCCTATAAATCCTTCTATGAAAATGGTCTCCCCCTTTTAAAGGAAAGGGGATATCCCTTTACACTATTTGTAAATACCCAGGCTGTGGAGAGGGGGTACGGGGACTATATGACCTGGAAGATGATCGAGGACTCCAGCAGATATGGGGAGATCGGAGGCCACAGCCATACCCACAGCAGTATGCCGAAAATAGACAAACACCAGATGAGGGAGGAGCTAAAGCTCAACAAGAAACTCCTAGAGGAAAGGATCGGAGAGATGAGGTACTTTGCCTACCCCTATGGAGAGTACTCCGAGGAGGTAGCCGATGAAGTTGAAAATCTGGGATATAAAGGTGCCTTTAAGCAGGTAATGGGAGCTGTGAGCACAGACAGCAGCCTCTATACCTTAAACAGGATCCCCATGGGAGAAAAGACAAACCTTAGGTTCTTCCTCTCTATGAACTACCTTCCTGCAAGGTGGGAAACAGTGGATATTGAGAAGAATACCCTTAGGGGAATGAAGGTTACCCTTCCAGAAGAGGCAGAGAAGGTAGAGGTATTTTTAAGTGGCTATGGCTGGGAGTGGACTCGTGTAGAGGATGGCTATATCAGGGTAGACAAGAAGTTCCTCAGAAGTAGAAACAACATAATAATAAGGGACAGTAAAAACAGGTACTCAGACTATTTGATATTGAGATAAAGGATAAAATTTTAAAGGAGCAGTGGTAATCTCTACCACTGCTCCTTCTTTTCCCCAAACAGTTTAATCCCAACTCTCTATTTGAAAGCCATTTGATATTCTAAAACTCTTTACAAAATAACCCTCTTAGACTAAGGTCTTCAAACTTCTCTGGGATTACAGGTGATATAGCATCTCCTCATAACCTGGCATAGGCCAAGCCTTAGCTGGCATCATAAGTTCTATTCTATCAGAGATCTCCCTTACTTTTTCCATAGAAGCTACAACCTTACTTCTTGAGTGCTGGATATGAGAGTCTACAGAATCAAACTCACCTCTCTCAACATGCTCTCTCAGTTCCTTAACAGCTTCTGTAAGTCTTCCAATCTCTACTCCTAGAGACTTTATAGCATCCATCTGCGGAAGAAGAAGCTCCTCTGAAAGGATCTTTGCTGCAGCATTTATAACCTCTGCTCTCTCCTTAAGCTCTCCATTGGCAGCTGGTATTACCTCTCTCTCTATCATCTTGAGAAGAGTCTTTCCCTCTAGGTGAAGCTGATTTATATACTTCTCAGCATAGATCTGATACCTGGACTCCAGTTCCCCCCTTGTGAATACTCCGTGCTTACCAAAGAGTTCTGCAGTTTCATCTGCAAGGTAGTACTTCAATACATCGTTAGTTGCCTTCAGGTTAGGAAGTCCTCTTCTGGCAGCTTCCTCTACCCACTCGCTTCCGTATCCGTTTCCATTGAAGATTACCCTTCCATGCTTCTCATAAGCACCCTTGATTATCTCCTTCATAGTGGCCTTTATATCCGAGCTTGCCTCTAGCTTTTCTGCATACTCCGACAGCACCTGAGCAACAATGGTATTCAGTATTACATTTGGCGTAGAAGTTGAAGCCGATGACCCCACCATTCTGAACTCAAACTTATTTCCAGTAAAGGCAAATGGAGAGGTTCTGTTTCTGTCTGTCATATCCTTAGGAAGCTTTGGCATAGAATCTACTCCAAGCTCAAGCTTAGCTCCCTCCTCTACATGATCTCCCTTTATTCTTCCCAGAATATTGCTCAGCTGATCTCCCAGGAAGATAGAGATGATTGCAGGGGGCGCCTCATGTCCTCCCAGTCTGTGGTCGTTATTCGCACTTGCTGCTGATAATCTAAGAAGGGGAGCATACCTGTCCACTGCCTCTACTACAGAGGTAAGGAATAGAAGGAACTGTGCGTTCTTCTTTGGATTTTCTCCCGGCTCTAACAGGTTGATTCCAGTGTCTGTAGCCAGAGACCAGTTGTTGTGTTTTCCCGATCCGTTGATTCCTGCAAAGGGCTTTTCATGTAGAAGAGCTACAAGGTCGTGTCTTGCTGCTACCTTCTGGATAATATCCATAGTGATCTGGTTGTTGTCTGTAGCTACATTGGCTGTGGTAAATACCGCCGCCATCTCAAACTGGTTTGGTGCTACCTCATTGTGCTTTGTCTTAGATGTAACCCCTATCTTCCAAAGCTCCAGATCCAGCTCCCTCATGAACTTAGCTACTCTCTCCTTGATAGTTCCAAAGTAATGTCCTGTAAGCTCCTGATCCTTTACACTTGGAGCCCCTATAAGGGTTCTTCCCGTATGCTGCAGGTCAAGCCTCTTTAGGTAGAACTCCTTTTCCACCAGGAAATACTCCTGCTCAACCCCCAGAGTTACACTTACCTTGCTGCTATCCTTATCACCCAGAGCTCTAAGCACTCTGAGAGCTTCCCTCTCTACAGAAACCATAGATCTTAGAAGAGGTACCTTCTTATCCAGAGCTTCCCCAGTATAGGCTACAAAGGCTGTGGGAATATATAGTGTCGTTCCAGAGTTATCCTCTCTCAGGAATGCTGGAGATGTAGTATCCCAAGCTGTATACCCCCTTGCTTCAAAGGTAGATCTAAGTCCTCCATTCGGGAAGGAGGAGGCATCTGGCTCTCCCTTTATAAGCTCCTTTCCAGAAAACTCCATAAGAGCTTCTCCCACGCTAGTTGCATTGATAAATGAATCGTGCTTTTCAGCTGTTAAACCTGTCAGGGGCTGGAACCAGTGAGTAAAGTGAGTGGCTCCATTTTCAATAGCCCAGTCCTTCATAGCATTTGCAATTACCTCGGCCACTGCCAGAGTCAGTTCGCATTTCCCCTCTTGCACTCTTTTAAATTCCTTAAAGATACTCTTTGGTACACGCTGCTTTAAAGTTACCTCATTAAAACAGTTTTCTCCATAGATCTCTGTTAAAGGCTTCTTTTTAAAATCAACTCCTATCATATTACACTCCTCCTCAATATTTAAATTTCTATAAATAAATTATAAATAGCTAGGTAAATAAAAAAGATAGAAATCCCTTGGGAGTTCTACCTTTGATTATCAATTATTTTTTTAGTCGCTAAGTCCTTTTTAAGTGGTGCAGAATATGCCGACGACAACACCAGCCCCTTTTTAAGGGGATCGCAAGAATATACAGTTTTCATCTTTTTTTCCAAAGCAGACAAAAGCATAAACTCCTCCTATAAAATAAAATCGTCATTTTTGCAAGCAAAAATAGACGAAATTACAGTGCTATCTTTACCTGTAGCAAGGCCATTTACGGCGGCCTAGTAGAAACATCAGGTCCCTATTACCTGACATATACAAGCTTTTACAACTTATTTTAATGAATATTATCACAGCTGTGTCAATTAATCAAGCACTTTTTTATAGCACAAAGTTGCCTTTTTCCAAGAAGTGGACATTTCACCACCATCCGCCTTAGAATCTAGTACAAATTCCGGAATAACTACCTCCTGAACAAAAGAAATTTCTAATTTTTTTAGTTTAATGGAATCTTTCTTAACTATCTTTAATGGATTGGCCTGAGGAAGCTTCTCTACTCCCTCGCCCTCTACCCTCACCATGGTCTCCATAGGAAGCCCCCTCATGATAAGTGCCAGTTTATCTACCTTGACGGCATTTTTCAGAATAAACTCAACCCTTTCATTGGTATTTAAGTTCATCACCTTGGAAACAGAGTAATACTTATAGAGGATATCCACTATCTTTAAGAGCTTTAAGTATTCAAACCTCTGAGGAAGGGTTATAGTTACATCCACATTCTCTCCCTCTATCCTTATGTCGTTTCCTGCAACTACCTTCTGCATAAATGTATATACCTCAAGAGCCCTCTTAAATGGAAGGTCCTTGCATACCGAATAGGAGGTAAGCTTAGTCATGCCTATAGTTCCGTTATCATAGACTACTCCTTTAAATCCTATCCTGCATTCCCTGCTCTTAAGGTGAATCTTCCGCTTACCTATCCCCTCTTCCCTCAAAATCTTAAAGTTGTAGAGGGTCTGCCCCAGGGAGGTTATGCTCATCCCTCCTGCAGAGATAAGGTTTCTCTTGGGAAGCTTTTCCTCTGTATAGCCAAAGCTTACAGGAAGCTTCAGCTCCTCTACCCGCAAAGCCTCTATATCCAGAAAGCTTTTCACCTCAAAGGAAGGATTTTCAATAAGAACTTCCCCTATTTCCTCTGTTTCATCCTCTATCTCCTCTTCACCTTCAGAGGCCACCGGCACCTCTTCCCTATTATGGATAGCAGCTTCCT
>CAYSGC010000179.1:0-5813 GCA_964430145.1 uncultured Fusobacteriaceae bacterium
TCCCTTGCAGGAATAATGATGAACGATGCCAGTGTGCTCCTCTTTGATGAGCCCCTGGCTAACCTCGACCCTGCCAGCGGAAAGAAGGCCATGGAGCTTATCTCCGATATCCATAAAAGAACCGACAGAACCATAGTTGTAATAGAGCACAGAATAGAGGATGTGCTGGAGGCTGACTTTGACAGGGTGGTCATTGTAAATGAGGGAAAAATTGTGGCCAACGGAGCTCCAGAGGAGCTTCTTGTAAGGGACGACTTCAGAAAAAATGGCCTGAGAGAACCCCTCTATATAGAGGCTCTTAAGTATGCCGGAGTTTCTCTTGAAGGGGAAGGTGACAAGGGAATCCATAAACTTGAAGATGAGGATATCTCTGCCCTCAAAAGATGGACTGCTTCTGTGGCAGAGAAGAAGAGGGAGGACAGAGAGCCCCTCCTTAAGGTAGAGGACCTCACCTTCTCCTATAACCAGGGGGAAAGGATCCTTTCTGGAGTTAACCTCCACATCTCCAAGGGGGAGATTGTTGCTCTTCTGGGAAATAACGGAGCTGGTAAATCCACTCTCTCCAAAGTCATTACAGGCATTGTCAGAGGAGAGGGAAGTATCTCCCTTGGTAGCACTTCTATAGACAGGTGGTCTATCAGAAAGAGGGGAGAGAAGATCGGTTATGTTATGCAGAACCCAAACCATATGCTTACCCAGGAAACTCTTCTGGAAGAGGTGGAGTTTGGACTCAAGATAAGAAAGATCAAAAATTCCAAAGAAAAGGCTGAAAAAGCTCTCACGACCTGCGGGCTTCATAGATACAGGAACTGGCCCGTTTCAGCTCTGAGCTACGGTCAGAAGAAGCGTCTCAGTATCGCGGCGATACTTTCCCTGGATCCTGAGATCCTCATCCTAGATGAACCCACAGCGGGACAGGATCATAAACACTACCTGGAATTTATGGAATTTATAAAGAAGATCGCTGCAGAGGGAGTGGGAATCCTTCTTATTACCCATGATATGCACCTGGCCCTTGAGTATGCAGACAGAGCTGTGGTTCTATCCAAGGGAAAGGTCATAGCAGACAGGGAGGTCAGCAGCATCCTTGGGGACAAGGATATTATGGAGAGAGCCAACCTGAAGGAAACATCTCTTTCAACCCTGGCTGAAAGGTCAGGTATATGCCCTGTAGACCTCATGAATACATTTATAAACTACGATCACAGAGGGGAGGTTGAACATGGCTAAGGGAGGTACTCTTTATATAGAAAAGGATTCCAGGATCCACTCCATGGACGGAAGCGTGAAACTTCTTCTTCTAATTGTATGGACGGTGGCAGTATTCAGCTTTATGGACCTGAGAATCTTTACACTGTTTTTCCTGGGGGGAATGGCACTTTTAAAGTCAGCAAAGATCCCCTTCAAATCAGTTAAACCCCTGTTTTTATTTGTGGTGATGTTTACCATATTTAACTCAATCTTCCTAATAGCTGTGACCCCTCAATATGGGTCTGAGCTTTCAGGAAGCTATACAACAGTATTTACCCTTATGGGAAGGGAGCTTACAGCTGAGACTCTCTGGTTTGCTCTGAGCCTATCTATGAAATATATGGCTATCTTCCCCATAACTATGCTGTTTATCTTCACCACTCATCCCAGCAGGTTTGCAAGCAGCCTGAATAAGCTGGGGATCTCCTACAGGGTAGCCTACGCTATAAACATTGCCCTGAGATATATTCCAGATGTGAGCGAGGAGTTTAAAAATATAATGCACGCCCAGGAAGCAAGGGGTGTTGCCTTTAGAAAGGGAGAAGCTCCCCTTATGGAGAGGCTGGTTAACTACAACACCATCCTGATTCCCCTGGTCCTCTCATCCCTTAACAGGGTAGAGGTGGTAACCAATGCCATGAATCTGAGAGGTTTCGGCAGGGAGAAGAGGAGAACCTGGTATTCTGGAAGCAGATATACCTTCCTGGACCTTATGGTCATGGGGTCTATGGCAGTGCTTCTAGTCCTTGTATTTTATCTAAAAAACAACCTTATAACAGGATTTTGGTATCCATTCCAGTAATATTAGAAACTTCCCTCAGGGAGGTTTCTTTTTTTGGCCAAATCCGATATAATTCTATATAGGGGGTGTAAGATGAGCAAAATAAAAAGAATAGGAGTCCTCACATCTGGTGGAGATGCTCCTGGAATGAATATGGCAATAAGGGCAGTAGTGAGGGCCGGAGTTAAAGCAGGTATAGAGGTATTTGGTATATATGAGGGATATAAAGGTCTCGTAGAGGGAAACTATAAAAAACTTGATCCTTCAGACTTAGATAAGAGAATTCCCCAGGGAGGAACTATGCTATACAGTGCAAGACTTCCTGAGTTTGAGAATATAGAGGTTAGAAGAGTCGGTGTTACCAAGCTTAAAGAGGCCGGTATAGAGGCTGTGGTAGTTATAGGAGGAGACGGTTCCTACAGGGGAGCAAAGGCTCTCAGTGAGATGGGAATAAAGTGTATCGGTATCCCTGGAACTATAGATAACGATATCGTTTCCACAGACTACACAATAGGTTTTGATACAGCTCTCAATACTGCTGTGGAGGCTATCGACAGGTTAAGAGATACCTCCCACTCCCATATAAGGTGCAACATTGTTGAACTTATGGGAAGATACTGCGGGGATCTCAGCCTATATGCTGGAATCTCCACTGGGTGCAGCATTATAGTTACAAAGGAAACAGGCTTTGATAAGGAAGATGTCATCGGTAAGATCAAGAATCTCCACGAGAAGGGTGAAAGACACGTAATCGTTGCCATCGCTGAGAAGATAACAAATGTAATAGATCTTTCAGAGGAGGTGCAGGAGAGAACTGGATACAAGACCAATCCAATGATCCTGGGACACATCCAAAGGGGAGGATCTCCAACAGCCTTTGACAGGGTTCTTGCATCTAATATGGGAGTCTATGCTGTAAAGCTCCTTCTTGAGGGAGTCAACAGCAGGTGTATAGGAATCAGGGAAAATAAGCTGGTACACTACGATATAATTGAAGCTTTGGAGCTTCCAAAGGAAAAAAATCCTCTCTATGATATAGTTGAGGACCTCAGTTAAAATTCTATATCTCACGATTAAAGGTAATTTATTAAAATTACCTTTTTTTGTTGAAAAATTTCAAGATCGATACTATAATTAATTATCGAAAACCGATATCAATTTTAGATAAGGAGCTACTATGAAAAGTAAGATACTCAGAAAACTATTTTTAGGCTTTATACAGGTACATATTTTAGGGCACGGGGCCAGGGGAGAGTTTTACGGTTCCTGGCTTATAGAACACCTCAAGGATCACGGTTATAATATGAGTCCCGGAACCATCTATCCCATCCTTCATAAGATGGAGAAGGAGGGGCTTTTAGAGGTAGAGGAGAGAGTTGTAGAGGGGAAGAAGAGAAAATACTACAGAAGCACTCCCTTAGGGTGCGAGGTACTGAAGGAAGCAAGAATAAAAGCCAGAGAGCTGGTTAAGGGGGGAGATAGGGATGATTAGGTTTGAGGACGTCTGCCTCTCCTTTGGAGGGAGGACTATACTGGATAACTTTTCCCTGGAGATAGAGGCCGGGGAGAAGATCCTATTAAATGCCCCTTCTGGCAGGGGTAAGAGCTCCCTCATAAAGCTCCTTTTAGGATTTATAAGGCCCCAGAGGGGAAATATCTACTACAGAGATAAAAAAATCACCGGAGAAAGCATCCACAGTATAAGAAGAAATATTGCCTGGGTAAATCAGGATATCACCCTAAGAAAGTTAAAAGTGGATGAACTTTTGAAGGAGGTGGGAGATTTTTCAGCCAACAGGGGTATCAACTTCTTTGGGAGACTGGATGAGCTTCTGGAGGAGTTTGCCCTCTCCAGGGAGATCCTTCATAAGAATATAGACAAACTCTCTGGTGGGGAGAGACAGAGACTAGGGCTTATAATCGCCATCCTCATGGACAGGGAGGTTCTCCTCCTGGATGAGGTGACATCCTCACTGGATTCTGCCATGAAGAGAAAGGTAGAGGAGTGGATAGCCTCTACCCATAAGACGGTCATCCTTATCTCCCACGACAGTCATTGGAATAAAGATAACTTTAGAGTAGTGAGGTGGTAGCATGACTAAAAATATTACTTTCCTTTCCATAATGTATCTGGGGGTCTTTATTGTTCCTTTGCTGACTATTCTCTACAAGCTGAAGATAAGGCTTGTTAAGGAGTCTATAGTGTCCATAGTGAGAATGTTTATTCAGCTCTCCCTTGTGGGAATCTACCTCCAGTACATATTCCTCTGGGACAATCCATTTATAAATATGGCATACCTCCTCATTATGATCTTTACAGCTACCTTTTCCATTGGAAGGTCTGCACAGATCAAGTTAAGGAGGATCCTGCCTATTCTATTAATAACTGTAGGAGTTCCCATGATGGTTATTCTAATATTCTTTGGCTCACTCCTCATAGGACTGGATAACCCATTGGAAGCCAAGTACCTAATCCCCATAAGCGGGATGCTCCTGGGGAATACCCTAAGCGGTAATATTATAACCCTGAATACCTTCTTCAAGACATTCAGAGGCAATGAGGAGGAGTACCTCTACTCTCTGGGACTTGGAGCCACCAAGTATGAAGCTCTGAGACCTTATATAAGGGAGGGGATCACCTCATCTATATCACCTACCATAGCCTCTCTGGCTACCATGGGAATAGTTTCCCTGCCTGGAATGATGACGGGGCAGATCCTGGGAGGGTCCCTTCCCCTCACTGCCATCAAGTATCAGATCGCTATCATGCTTGCCATACTATCGTGCAAGTTTTTCAGCAGTTTCTCTACCCTGTATGTCACCTCCCATGTATTTTTTGATGACTATCATATACTGGATAAGGATATATTTATTCAAAGTTGAGTTTCTCACTTGTATTTTCCCTAAGGATAAAGTATCCTAATATTGACTAAACAATTATAAGGGGGATACAATGGCTAAAGTAACTATTAATCTTGAAGTTATGGAAAGTATGAACTATTTTTGGAATGCTACAAGTGACAAGGAAAAGGTTGGGGAATCTTACCTTGTAACTATCGCTGAAAATCCATGTATGAAGGTACTCTATGGGGAGGAGTTTAACGCTGACTCTGTAAGAAAGGTCCTAAGTGCTATATCAAACAGGGAACCACTGAGAGGTACCAAGCCTGAGATGAGATTTTGGAACAACAATATGTGGATGCTAGAGGATCTTGACTTTATGAATATGATGCTAAATCCACTAAAGGTATTAAATCTTGATGATATTCAGGTAAGAGAGGAGACTGAGATAGTATTCATTCCAGGACACATGGATGTATGCTACAAGGATGGAAACAAGCTCTTCGTTAACTTCTTCAATGTAAAGGCTGACCTATACAATGAAGGTACAGTAACAATTGAGGACAAGGATATCAAGGTATGGTTTGAAGAGAAGATATGGAATGAGTTTCCTGTACTGGGAAGAAGATAGATCCTATCTTTTAAGGATATAAAAAAGGGGCCCCTAGGCCCCTTTTTTTTCTATTTTCTCATAGACTTTAAAGGTTTTTTTTATCTTTCCGGGTATTCCAACTGCTGTGGAAAAATCAGGAATATCCTTTAAAATTACAGAGTTAGCTCCAACCTTGCTTCCCCTTCCTATAACAATATTCCCCAGCACCTTGGCTCCCGCCCCTATAACAGCTCCATCCATCACTGTAGGGTGCCTCTTACCTGTATCCTTACCGGTCCCCCCAAGGGTTACCCCGTGGTAGAGGGTTACATTATCTCCAATAACCGC
>CAYSGC010000180.1:0-5764 GCA_964430145.1 uncultured Fusobacteriaceae bacterium
GGTACAACAAGGAAGCACTGGGAGGAGATTAAAAAGTTAAACCTCTCGGCCCTGAGTCTGGACAATATCGATGACATCGGGGAAGCCTGTGAGGTTCTGGGAGATAAGTTCTGCATCATAGGAAATGTAGATCCTGTAGGAGTTATCTTAAATGGTTCAAGAGAAAGTATCCATAGAGCTGTAAAAGAGTGTATCGATAAGGCATATGACAATCCCAAAGGATTTGTTCTGGCGACTGGGTGCGACATCCCCATCAATGCATCCCCTGAAAATGTAAAGCACTTTATGGAAGCTGCAAGGATCTACAGTAAGTTTTAAATCCAAAAGGATAATTATTAAATATATTTAAAGAAAAAAGGGCTCAGACTTATATCTGAGCCCTTTTTATATTTCATATTAACCTTATACTAACCTTCATGGGTATAGCTGGGAAGAAGTAGGGGGGAAACCCTCTCTGTTTCAACTTTATTTTCTGCAAGCTCCCCATAATATCTCTCTATATGATCCAGAGTCAACTCCTTCACCTCTATATCCCTGCACCTGCCTCCAGCATGGATTCCCGCTCTCCTTCCAAAAACAATTATATCCAGAAGGGAATTACCCATAAGCCGGTTCTTTCCGTGGATTCCTCCAGCACACTCTCCGGCTACATAGAGGTTTTCTATCTTAGTTCTTCCATTCTCATCAATAAGAAGGCCCCCGTTTTGATAGTGAAGGGTTGGATATACAAGGATAGGTTCCTTTCTCATATCTATTCCAAATTTCAGGTACATCCTCAGCATAGCTGGTAACCTCTTTTCGATGGTTCCCTCACCGTTAAGGATTTCAATAAGGGGGGTGTCTAGCCATACCCCGTGTCCTCCAGTAGGGGTTGGTACTCCCTTCTCCTTTACCTTACACTCCCTTATAATAGCCGAGGCCTCTACATCCCTTGTTTCCAGGTGATATACAAACTGCTCCCCATCTATATTCAGTGGAGTGGCCCCCAAACTACGTACCTTCTCTGTAACGAGGGCACCAAAGATCTGAGCCGGATATGCCACCCCTGTGGGGTGATACTGTATTGTATCAGCAAAGGCAAGCTCAGCCCCCACCCTGTACCCCATTATAAGGCCATCAGCAGTGGCCCCGTAGTGATTAGAGGTAGGAAACCCCTGATAGTGCAGCCTTCCTGCCCCACCAGTTGCCATGATTACTGTTTTAGCCCTTGCCACAAGGTATCTTCCAGTTTCAATATCGCAGAGAACAGCCCCCGCTGCCTTTCCCTCGGTATCCAGGAGGATCTCCACTGCTGGAGAAAACTCTACCACTTCAATTCCCTTATTTCTAACCTCATCCCTTATTACCCTCATGATCTCAGCTCCGCTGTAGTCTGCAGCTGCATGCATCCTCTTTCTCGAGGTTCCTCCCCCGTGGGTGGTCACCATGGTTCCGTCCTCTTCCTTGTCAAACATAACACCCAGATCATTGAGCCACTTAATTGCTCCAGGAGCATCCTTTACAAGGGCAGCTGCCAGTTCAGGAACATTTGTATAGTGCCCTCCTCCCATTACATCCAGATAGTGCCTGGCTGGAGAATCATCCGACTTATCCGCTGCCTGGATACCTCCCTCAGCCATTATTGTATTGGCATCCCCAAAACGTAGCTTGGTAGTGATTAGAACCTTTGCCCCTCTTTCATTGGCTTCCAGAGCAGCTGCTGCTCCCGCTCCTCCCCCTCCAATAATGAGAACATCCACATCATAGTCTATCCTTTCCAGGTCGACATTTTCTGCATCAATCCTGCTCCTGGCCTCTATAAGGTCTGCCAGCTCCTGGGGAACCCTCTCTCCCCTGTTTACTCCACACCTCAAAGTTCTGAAACCCTTATCGCTATAGTCTGGATGATTTTCATTTAATACGTCTATCTTCTCCTCTGGACTCATCCTGGGAAAATCTATCCCAACCCTCTGGGGACGTGTTGCTTCCACCCTCTTTATGAGCTCCCTCTCCTCTTCCCTATACATCAAACCCCTCCTCTCTAATATAAGGTTGAACCCTTGCATAAAAATAGTTTCTAAAACTACCTGCTTATATCCCTGTTGTTATATAGCTCCTTGAGTTCCTCTATACTCCTGCCCTTCATCTCCATCAGGGCCTCATCGTGTTCCCCTGCCTCTACCTCCCCCACTCTCACCTTAAGGTGCTCAGTTTCCGGGGCGATATACTTACCAGTAAGCCTCCGTGCCAGAAGTCCCACATTGTAATGGGTTATATTAGCAGGACATCTGGATGCACATATCCCGCAGGCTACACAGTCAAAGGATTCATGGGAGCATCTTTCCAGGTCTCCCCTCTGGGCATATGCAATATACTGCATCACGTTGAGGTCCTGGGAACACCCCTTGGTACAGGAGTTACATCCTATACAGCTGTATATCTCAGGATAGAGTTCTCCCATGACATCAGCACTTGGTTCCAGCTCCTCTATATCGTAGGAGGGTTTCTCCCCTGGAAAAAAGGGAAGCTGGGTAAAGTACATTCCCTCCTCCACCGTGGTCTGACAGGCCAAAGCCACCTTTAACTCCTTCTCTCCCTTACTTCTGTAGATGGTCGCACATGCCCCGCAAAAACCCGACCTGCACCCACACCCCTTTGTTAGCTTGTACCCTGCATACTCCATGGAATCCATAATTGTCAGGCTTGAGGGCACACTATACTTCTTCCCCAATATATATACATCCACCATTTCTCTCTTAGACATCCTATGCCTCCTTAATCTTCCTTTATCGTTCCAAGTAATCTATTAAAAACCCTTTACTCTTACTTTCCTCGTAACTCCAGCTAGCATCTAGTACTCATCTGGAAGTTCTGTGATCTCATCCACTCTGAATACCGGTCCATCCTTACATACATACTTATCCCCGATATTACACCTTCCGCATTTCCCCACTCCGCACTTCATCTTAAGTTCTAAGGTGGTATAGATCTGCTCCCTTCTGAACCCCATCCTCTCAAGGGTCTGGATAGTGTACTTTATCATAATAGGTGGTCCGCAAACCAGAGCTACTCTGTCCCGGGTGAAGTTTAACTCCTCTACATAGCTGGGAACAAAGCCCACATGTCCCTTCCAGCTATTCCACTCCCTGTCCACAGTGAGGTGGACCTCAGTATCCTTTTTTTCCGGCCAGACCTCAAATATATCACCTGGATGGACCAGGTCATGAGGTGTACGGGCACCATAAACGATATCTACCTTCCCGTATTCCTCCCTCCTGTCCATTACATAGTTGATCACAGAACGCAGGGGAGCCAGACCAATTCCTCCCCCTATAAAGAGAAGATTCTTTCCCTTAAGCTCCTCCACAGGAAAGTTGCTTCCATAGGGTCCCCTGATTCCTACCTCTGCTCCCTCCTCCATCTGGTGGAGGTAATCTGTTACAGCACCACACCTCTTAATGCTGCACTCTATATATTCCTCCTCAGTTGGAGAGGAGGTTATTGAAAAGATAGCTTCCCCTATTGGAGGTACCGATATCATGGCACACTGTCCCGGGAGGAAGTTAAAGGGCTGTCCTCCCTCTGGTGCTACTATCTTAAAGGTAGTTACATCATGGGTATCCTCTCTGATCCCCTCTATAACCCCTACCTTGGGCATCAACGGATCATCTTGATGACAAGTGCAGCTCATTATCCCTCACCTCCTAATTTTTTTATAACCTTTCCTATATCCAGGTGGGCCGGGCACCTCTCTACACACCTTCCACACCCTACACAGGAGTACTCTCCCCCGTTGTTTTTAGGGTAGTACACCAGCTTGTGCATAAACCTCTGCCTTACCCTCTGCATCTGAGTGGTCCTTGGGTTTCCGTGGGCCATGAGGGTGAAATCCGAAGACATACACGAGTCCCAGCAACGAAACCTCTCCCCTTGCTCCCCGCACTTATAGTCCTGAACATCGTAGCAGTGGCAGGTAGGGCAGCCATAGGAACAGGTACCACAAGCCAGGCATCTCCTGCTTATCTCGTCCCACAGCTCCTCTTTGTCAAATATCTCCTGCTGGGTCCCCTCTATCTTTCTTGGGTCTATCTTTGCAAGGGGAAGCTCCTCCACCTTACTCTTAAGCTCTTCTCTGAGTTCCTCCAGCATCTCAATATCATCACTGGAAACCTCCTCTAAGAGATCAATTAAGCTTTGGGTAAGCTCATCCCCTTTAGTGCTCTGAACCCCCCATAGAAGAGTCTCCCCTATATCCCAAAGGGCTATATCTGCTCCTGTGGAGTATTGCCCTGAATCCACTCCAAAGGAGGTGCAGAAACAGGTCTCCTCTGGATCGAAGCATCCCAGGGAGATTATAGTTCCCCTCTTCCTGTGCTCCCTGTAGTAGGTATCCACCGGCTCAGATAGAAATATATTATCCAGGAGCTTAATCCCCTTAAGATCACAGGGTCTTACCCCAAAGATCACATATGGGTCTCCCTGAACCCCTACCGGCTGAAGGTTTAACCTCTTTCCCTCCCTCTTAAACTTAAGGTAGGTCTCCGTCTGGGGAAAGACAATCTCCTTGGGGGATACTGCAGTTCTGAGGTTTTTTAGATCCACATCCTCTCCCTCCCTCCACAGGAAAAAGTTAACTGTCCTATCCTTTTTTATGGGAAGGAACAGATCAAAGCTACCGTCTATCCTCTGCCATACCTCTGGCAGTCTCTTCTTAGATATCCTCTTCATCACTTTCCTCCCCTCCCTGAAAATGTTTCCCTGTCATCCAGTTCATATGTCACAAGGGGAGCTAGAGTGGTAGAATCTGCTCCTGCATGAAACTCCCCATAGATCTCATCTATATCCTTTATTATCTTACGATTTAACCTGTCCAGAGGAATCCCCTGGGGACAGACTCTGGCACACTCGCCACAGTCCACACACCGACCAGCAACGTGATATGCCCTTGTAATGTGAAAGAAGTTGTCCTCGCTCTCGAACTTTCCCCTACCAGCCACATCTGTATTGTCGAAGACACACCTTGTACAGCTGCAGGCAGGACAGATATTCCGGCAGGCATTACACCTTATACATCTCTTGAGATTATCTGCCCAGAAATCATACCTTTCATCGGGAGACATACCCTCGATCTCCTCTACTCCCCTGAACCTTTCATCTCTATCGGCTTTTCCCTCTACCTCATCTCCCAGTACTGTATCAGCAACCACTGGATTGGGATATAGACAGGTGTGGCACTTATCATACTTCACTCTGTCTGCAGGAAGTTCCTTCTTTCCATCCTTGGTGGTAAGGGTGACCACTTCTCCCGCTCTTTTGACCTCTCTTATGCCTTTTATCCCTTCCTCCCTTACCTTTTCAGAATCGATCATTCCGCTACAAGGTATCCCATAGATAACAACCCTTTCCCTCTCTATCCTGTTATCCTTCAGAAGCTGGTTGAAAGAGGTGGCGTCACACCCCTTTAAAAATACTCCAACCCTTCCGCTCCTCTTGAGATCCTCTATGAGATATTTGCTTAAATTATTCACACAGAAGGAATCCCATACCAGAGAATCTGCTTCCTGGGGGTTATCTATAAAAACCGGATATGATTCCCACCAGATGTCTCCCCTCTCCCAGCCAAGTATCCTGTCTACCTCTCTATCTTCAAGAGCCTTCTTAGCAAGGGCCCTCATCCTCTCACTTATCTTTTCCATCTAGCATCCCTCAACTTTCTGTTTGGACCGAGTTTATGAACCCCCTCCAAGACACCATTCATCACATCCGAAAATTTGTTGGCCTCTGC
>CAYSGC010000181.1:0-5753 GCA_964430145.1 uncultured Fusobacteriaceae bacterium
AAAATAGTTGTTTGTAATCTAAATTAGTCTTATCATCTATTTCTTGTTTATAGTATTTTGAATCATATATTTTTACATTTTCTATTATATCATTTTAATTAATTTAAAATAGATAAAATTTTATACTTATTTATATTTAAATTAATTAAAAAAAGCAAACGGGTATTTTGTTTGCTTTTTTATTTATTATTTTTTTGTGACATTACTTCTAATAGTTTTTCATAAAAATATTCTTCATCCATAATATCAAGAATATATGTTCCTCCCATTCTATTTAGCAACATCATATACTCTTTAATATCATTTGCAGATATAATAGTATTTTTTTCTTCATATTTAACTATACTTTTCATTATTTTTTTTAGGATATTTTCATTTTTTGCTAATGAACTTTCCATTATAGACTGTTCAAATTGAGACCTTTCTAGTAATACTCTTGTATACATTAACTTATCGTCTAGATCATCATCATAAGTTAGTTTTGTTATCCACCAAAGTCTTGCTATTGCATTTCTATTATAAAGTAGTTTACCTTTGGCAAAAGATCTAGTTAATATTAAGTCTTCGGTTAATTTTTTTTTATCGAACCACCTTTTAAATACATAATCACTAAAATATTCTACACAAAGAGTAGCCCAAAGATTTACAGATGAAGCCTCTTGTTTTGATAAATCTCTAAAAAAAGGTGTTTTTATCATTTCTTCTACTATTTCTATATCTTTTTTATAATTAATTCCTTCAATAATATCATCAAATATTTTTACTTTATCTTCTTCTAAAAATATTTTAGGAAAAATATTTCTTTCAAATTCTTCTACTATTATTTTTTCTTTTATTTCCATTAATTCCATATCTTTATATATTTTAAATTCCATTAATTACCTCTTATTTCTTGGTATATATTTTTAAAATTTATTTCTAAAATTTTTGTAGCAACATAATCTACTTCATCAACCTTTAAATCAATTATTTCTTTATCATCATATACAGCTTTATACCTTTGTTCTATATATTTATACCATCTTTCTTCTGATTTTGATTCTAGTTCTTCTTCATTAAGTGAAGCTACTGCCAACAACATATTTGTAATTATTGATTTATGTAGTAATTTTTCAACAATTTTAGACTCTTTTGTTTGTGATTCATTTAACATTTTGTAGGCTGTATACTCTTCTTCATACAAATTATACTTTATACAATTATCTATAAATACCTTATGTGAATCTTCTCTTCTATCTGTTGACTTAAGTACAACTAAATCCTCTATTTGATCATTAGATGTATCTATTTCCAATGTATAACTTTCATCATAACCTAAAATCATACCTTTATTAACAACAAATAAATTATCTTCTTCATCCAATAATTCTTCTTTAATATTTATAGTTAAGTCCTTATTAGAACATAGAATAAAAGTAATATCTACAATGAAAAATATATCTAATTCTTTTAAATTTAAATAGCCTTCTAATTGTTGAGGATCTATTTTTATAATATTTCTATAATAATTTCTATTACTATAAATATATAAATAAATTGAAACATCTTCTTTTTCTATTAACTCTTTAAATTTATTAGAACTTAATTCTACTTTATACTTTAAGTTACCTTTCTCTAGAATTATTTGTGTTTTAAATTCTGAATTAAAATCTTCTTTAATATTTCTTAAAATTGGTCTAGGGAATAATTCATTATTAGTTAATCTCATTGTGCTCCTCTAAATAAATTTTAAGATTCATATTTTTTTCTTTTGTTTCTATACTTATTACTTTATCTGTGTTTTCTAAAATTTTAAAGTCTTTTAACTCTTCATCATTTCCATTATCTGTTTTTACCCACAAACTTACTTTTCTATTATTAATAGGTATACTTTCACCATTTTCATTTAGTGTGAAATTATAAATATTTTCCTTTACTCTAATTTTCTTTGTTGGATTTTTTATTGTCTTCACTTTTATCAAAACATTTCCTTCTTCATTTATTTGGTTATTAATTACATCATTAGTTTTATTTTTTATTTTCTTATTAGTATTAATTTTTTTAGATAAACTTTCTTCTTCACCTTTATTATCCTTTATCTCTTTTTTCCTTTTTTCAGTTGCCCTTCTAATAAAAAATTTATTTTCTAATTTTTTTTCCTCATCCATTATATCATTCAACTCTTTTATAGAAAATTCTTCTTGACCTTCTATTTCAAATTCTGATTTTATTGCTTTTTCTACTTTTTCAATTACTCTTCTATAATAATCTTTATCTTCTTTAGAGTTTAAATTTTTTATTATCCACTTGTTATGTTCCGGAGGTTCTGCATCTCTTAATATTCTATTAATTTCATTTCCATAATATATACAAAGTGCATCATATGGGAATGGAAAATTCTTGATTGACTTTTCAAATATATACATTAACTTTTCTCTAATATTTATATATTTATTTCTCATAGAAGATTTTTCACCCTTTAAAATATAATATTCTATATAATTTTCTTCATCTATATTAATGATTTTCTTTTCCCCTAGTTCCAACAAATCAAATTGATCAATAATACTATTTATTTCTTTTTTATTAAGGGATTCCTTTAACATATTTATCAATTCATTTATAGTATCTTTTTGAATAAAATAGTTTTCATGATTAATCTCATCTTTTATTTCAACTATAAGTTCTTTTTTATATATAGCAACTATAAAATTTTTTAAAACATCTCTTATTATTTTACTTATTTCTTCTTTTGAATTATCCATATCATAAAATGGTACATGGACTGCTGTACCTAATTCTTCTAATGCATATTTACCTATATAATTTTTTATTTCTTCTTGTGATTCTAAATATCCTATTCCATCATACTTTATATCATTTTTTTTATGCGTTGTTTGTAACGTCTTACCTATATAATACTTTTTATTTTGTTGATTTAGTGTTTCATAAAATATAGTGTTTATTTTTGTTTTAACAAAAGGAGCATTCTTCCCTATTCCAAATGAACCTCCTGTTGATTCTGTAGTATTCTTATTTGTAGTTTCCATACCATAAATAAGAGTGTTTAAATTAGATCCATCCTCTGGATTATCTAAATCACCATCTAACCCTTTTGTATTTTTATCTACAAAACTTATTAAATAATGATTATTACCTTCCATCTCATCAATCATTTTTTTTATTTTAGATAATGATTTTGAATCATTTTTATCTTCAAAAAAAATATGACATCTTTCCATTATTTCTTTTAATTCCTCGTAACCTGGTAGTTCTTCATTTTGTTTCTCTCTTATTATTATTTCAAATTTAACATAATCTTCTTCTTGTCTTTTAGCATCTAATGAATTTTGAAGTATTTCCCTTACTATTGATTCATCTCCATTAAAAGACTCTAATGAATGATTATTAGCTCCTTTGTATCCAGGTGAAGTGTTTTCGTAAAATTTCCACATATTATCTCCATATTTCACAAGCTAAATTAGCTAAGTATTCTGTTCTTTCTTTTATTTCTTTTTCATCAAATTTTGTTTTAGTATAAAGGTCATAACCATTTTTTTCTTTATTCAAATGATAAGTATAATCTGTATCCATATGAGAACACTCTTTTTCTATTTGATTTTTTTTATAAGAAAATAGTTTGTTTCTATATTTGGCATTAAGATTTTTTTCTAGCAAAAGCATATTTCCTATCTTATTAACATTTTTACTATGTTCTTCTTTACTTATAACTCCTTCTTTAATCCAAATACTTCCTTCTTGAGGCATTATATGCTCTACACTTAAACTAGATAATACTCTAATACCATCACCTTCATTTAATGTTATTTTATTATTGTTGTATAAGTAGTTAGTAATTCTCATTAATATTATTTTTGCTATTTCTGTTGTATAACTAAATTCTTTAAATATTTCTTTAAATTTTAGTTTAGGTATTTTAAGGTTATCATCCATCGAATATAATAAATTTTCTAATTGTTTTTTTTCTACTTTTTCTTCACATAGAAATAGTTTATTATACTCATTATCTATTTTCAAAGTTAATGATTGTCCTCTATAAAAACAAATTTTTAATACAACTTCATACTTTTCTATTTCAAAAAGAAGTTCTCTTATTTCATTATTTGTATAAATTTTCTGTTTGAATCCTAGTAATAGTTTTATTATCATAGGTTGATAAATATCTCTTGATCCTAGTGTTACTACAAAGTCTTCTACTTTTAATCCTCTATAACTTTCAGGTAATTGATTTCTACCTTTTATAAAATTGTATATAATTAAAACTTCACTTAAATCATCTATTAACTTCTCTACTTCATAATAACTTAATGACTTACTTTCTTTATTTATAAATTTTTTATATCCTTCAAGTAAAGAACTTTTCTTAAAACTTTGATGATTTAACCTTAAAAATACTCTTATGAAATTTTCTGTTTCTCTTTTACTTTTTGATTTACTTAATGGTTTAACTATTTCTTCTTCAAACTTTGATTCTATTTTTTCTTCCTTACCTAATAAATCTTCCTCTTTTATTAAACTTATCAAATAACTCTTTATTAAGTCAATTGTACTTAGCTTTATTGAAGTTGTATTTAATCTTTCAAATAATAGGAATTCATCACTAAATTTATCAAAACTAGCAAATATATATACTTTATTTAGAAACGTTTCTATAAATGTATTTAATTCTACTAGAGACATATTCTCTAAAAACATATATATATGTTCATAGTTTTTATATGTATTTGTGTCATAATCTATACTATTTAATGATTGATATTTAACGATTTTATCAAAAACTTCTATCTCATGGCTTCCATTTACTTTATCAAAAGTCTTTTCTACTTTTACTTCACTTCTTATATAAAGTAATTTATTTAGTATGTTTTTTTCATCTTCTATTAGATCTTCTTCATATTCTGAAAAATATGAGTTTAGATACCTAAATAAAGCAAAATAAATTAAATACAATGATGTTATTCTTTGTTGACCATCTATTATTTTTATAATATTTAAATTATTTTCCCTTTTTTCTTTAAATGTTACATTATTTAAATTTATTGAATTACCTTTTTTCATATCTTGTAATAAATTATCTATTAATTCTTTTGTCCAAACATAACTTCTTTGGTAAACAGGGATTTCATAGTGTGTTTCGTTAACTTTTTTTATTAGGTCTTTTACATTATATGTTTCTGAAAAAGGTTTATTATCTTCTGATTTATATTTTGTCTCTTCCTCTTCTAAAATATTTATATTTACTGATTTTAAATAATTTTCATTCATCTCTTTATATTTTGGTATTCTTGATTCCAAAAATTCTTTCTTAAATAAATTATTTACACTTAATGTGTTTAATTCTTCTACATAATAACTTTTTATATAATCAATTTCTTCTAAATCAATAGATTCTTTTATTTCATTAGCTATAACTTTTATAGAATTTTTATCTTTATCAAATATTGAACTTGCTATTAATATGCTTTTTTTTAAAAAATTCATATCTTTATAAATTTCTTTTTCATGATAATTATTTAAAAAAAGATTTTCCAAATCATATTCTAGATCTTTAATTAAAAAGACTTCTTGTTCAAACTCTTTTTTTGTATTAAAATATTTTGTTCTTTGTGGTTTTATTAACCCAAAAACAAGTAAAACTTCTATAAAATTATTAAATTTTGTTGCACTACTAAATTCTTCATACTTATACTCTTTTTTCCCTTTTTTCTTATCCTCTTCAAACATCTTTAAATAACTATTTATATTTGTTCCTA
>CAYSGC010000182.1:0-5684 GCA_964430145.1 uncultured Fusobacteriaceae bacterium
TGCATTGATCACAGGGGATACCCCGAACTTGATCATAGAGTAGATATGCAGCGGCAGTGTAGATGATCCAGGTCCCGCCACAAAGAAAGTTATTACAAAGTCATCCAGAGACAGTGTAATTGCCATAAGGAATCCTGAAACTATTCCCGGCATAAGTGTTGGCAGTATTACCTTTGTGAGAGCCTGTCTCTCAGTAGCTCCCAGGTCATAGGCAGCCTCCACCACAGCAAAATCAAACTCATGGAGTCTCGACAGCACTATAAAGAGTACAAAGGGGATATTAAATGTAGTGTGAGCCAGAAAGATACTCATTAGTCCCAGCTTAAACTTAACAGTACTGAAGAGTATCAGTAATGATACCCCCATTATTATATCTGGAAGTACCAGGGGGAGGTAGGATATTACCTGAAGGTACTTCTTGTGTTTAAAGTTATACCAGTGAAGCGCTATAGCTCCCAGAGTACCTATAACTGTTGAAAGCCCCGCCGATGTAAGGGCGATTATAATACTGTATCTGAAGGAGGTCCATAACCTCTCAGAGTGAAGGAAGAGCTCCTCATACCACTTGCCCGAGAACCCCTCCCAAGCTACTCCCCTTCCGCCGTTAAGGGAGTAAGCTACCAGTACCACCAGGGGCAGGTAGAAGAATATTATGGTCAGTATAAACATCGTCATTGAAAACTTTTTCTTATTCATCCTACACCTCCTGATGTTCCTTGTCGTATTTTGCAAAGAAGAGTATCAGACCTACAGTTACCACAATGAGGATTGTGGATATGGCAGCTGCCTTAGGCCAGTCCCTTGTAATTGTAAGCTCCCTCGCTATTATATTCCCCAGCATCTGTGAATCATTTCCTCCCACAAGCTGCGGTATAGCATATGACCCAAGGGCAGGTATAAATGTAAACAGCACCGCCGTTATTATTCCCGGCTTTATGTTGGGAAGGAAGATCTTCATATAAGCTTCCCACCTTGTTGCTCCCAGATCTCTGGCTGCATCTATAATGGAAAAATCAAACTTCTCTATTGTAGAGTAGAGGGGCAGTATAGCGTAGGGCAGGTAGGCGTATACCGTTACCAGCACCACTGCAAATTTATTGTACAGGAACTGATGCTGCTCAAACCCCAGCCTCATAAGGAGGTTGTTCAGCAGTCCATTGTTTCCCAGAAGAGCTATCCAAGAGTATATTCTTATAAGAAAGTTTGTCCAGAATGGAATTATCACAAGAAAGAGCAGCATATGCTTATACTTGGATGTAGCTATATAGAGAGCTACCGGTATAGCTATGAGTACGGTAATCACCGTTGCCGCTACAGATATCTCCATGGTGTTCCACGTCACCTTAAGAAAGTATGAACTCTTGAAGAAGTTATACCCATCTACTGAAAATATCCATTCCACTCCCCCGTAGAGCCCCTTCTTAAGAAAGCTGTATACCACCACAATTAATGTAGGCAGTACAAAGAGTGTTGTCAGCCACAAAGTTATGGGAGTGGAGTAAGCAAAGCTTGTCCTCTTATTTTCCTTCATCTACACCACCTCTACAAGGAAGCTGTCTGCAGAATCCCATACCACATATACTTCATCCTTCCAGTAAATAGTCTCTGCATCCTCTTCAAAGAAGTCTACGTGCTGCTTAAAGGCGTTAAAGGTCTTCTCTCCAATGGTAACAAAGAACTTACTCTGGAATCCCGAGTAGATAACCTCCTCTACCCTTCCCTTGAAGATATTGTCGTTTTCATCCAGGTATCTTGGCTTAACCTTGGATATCTTAACCTTCTCTGGTCTTATGGTAAGCTTGACCTTATTTCCAACCTCTACCTTCTTATCCAGCTCAAACTTGATTCTTCCGTAGTTAGGAGACTCCATATAACCAAACTCCTCCTCTACCTCTACAACATCCCCCTCTATGAAGTTGGTCTCTCCGATAAAGTCTGCTACAAAGGCTGAAGCTGGGCTCTCATAGATCTCGTTGGGAGTTCCTATCTGAAGTACGTGACCATCCTTCATTACAGCTATCCTGTCGGATACACTGAGGGCTTCCTGCTGATCGTGAGTTACAAATACAAAGGTAATTCCAACCTCGTCGTGGATGGTATCCAGCTCGATAAGCATGTGCTGTCTCAGCTTGGCATCCAGAGCTGAAAGAGGCTCATCCAGAAGAAGGACCTTCGGCTTATTGATGAGAGCTCTTGCTATGGCAACCCTCTGCTTCTGTCCTCCAGAAAGCTGGTGTGGATACTTCTTAGCGTGGTCCGAGAGTTTTACCATCTCCAGATACTTCATTACCTCTCTGTCTATCTCATCCTTAGCCAGCTTCTTAAGTCTAAGAGGAAAAGCTATGTTTTCATATATGCTCAGGTGAGGAAAAAGTGCATAGGTCTGAAAGATCGTATTCACATTTCTCTTGTTGGGGCTGAGATGAGTGATATCTTCCTTTCCAAGATATATAGCTCCGCTGTCTGCCTCTATAAACCCTGCTATCATCCTAAGAAGAGTAGTTTTACCACACCCAGAAGGTCCCAGTATAGAGAAGAATTCCCCTCCCTTTATCTCAAAACTTACGTTTTTTAGTACCTCTACTCCGTCAAAGGATTTCCTTACAGAATCTATCCTTATATTTCCTTTTTCCATAATTCTTCCTCCAAACTAATATAAAATTAACCCTTAAGATTAATATTTATAAACTTAAATTTAAAAAAAACTGTCGCTCTTCCCAAAATATAACATTCAAACCTCAATTGTAAAGAAGTTATATCCCATATAAAATCAATCTTGAAATTTAATCCAATTAAACTTTTAAGATAAAAAAATCATTCTTATAGGTTTTTTGAACAACCATATAAAAATGATTTTGCAACAATCAACGAGAAATTTTACTATATTTATCTATACAGTGTCAAGTACTTAATTTTCAACGCTTAACGAGGTTTTTGACCAGTCCCATATCCACTATTTTCTTCAGCTCCCACAGGGCATCCAGGTAGGTGGTTTCATCCCTGAGAGCCAGTATAATCACGCTCTCCTCCCCGCCCCTGAAAGGAGTTATCAATATCCCGCTTTTTAACATGATATTATTGTCCCCTATATAGTAGCAGGAGATCCCACTCCCCTTAAATGAATTGGCCTTGATATAGCAGGAAAAGTCTAACCTTCTCCTGATTATCCCCCTCTCTGCAAGGATACCACTCCCTGCCTCCACCACCTCCTCTACGCTTCCTCCACTTATCTCCTCCCTGAGAAGGAGTTCCTCCAGTTTCACCATCTCCTCGGAGCTCTGCTGAGCGATCCACCTGCCGTACTCCTTCATCAGATCACGTTTAAGCTTCTCCTCATCCACTTTCTCTGCACTTCCCTTAACTATATCCATAAGCTTTTCCAGCTCAATAACCCTATGGCTAGACTCCTGCAACCAATTTTTTATGAGGTCTTCTATACAGGCCATCTCCTCCCCCCTCAGCCTCTCGCTGAGAAGCTCATCCTCCCTGCATACACTATAGATAACCTCTCCAACATCCCCCTCTGGTGCAAAGACTCCCTCAGAGGTCAGGACAAAGTTGTTCTTCATCCTGTAGAGGGCCGCTGTGAGGTATCCGGTTATACCCCGGAACAGCTCCTCACAGAAGATCTTCTCACCTAACCTTTCCCCCACTGTCCTTAAAAGTCCCAGTGTAAAGAGCTCTATAGCCACCCTCTCCTCATAGTACTCCCTCTTAGATGAACCGCTTAAAAAATACTCTGTGAGGTGAAGGATCTCATACTCCAGATCCTCCCCTATATACTCCCTAACAACCCTCTCTACCCTTTTAAACTGGCTGGTTCTTCTGAGAAAATCACTGTTGTGCTTCCTGAGTATATACCTTCCCTCCCCTACTCTGAAGAGGGTAACCCACAGATAATATCTCATTATCCTTTTAAACTCCGAGGAAAACTCCTCCTGAAGCTCCCCCTCTATCCTTTCCAGAACCTCCTGAGCTTCCTGCTGGAGCCCTCTTCTCCTCTCCTCTATCAGCCTTACTATACTCTTCTCCAAAAGATAGAGAGTGCTCTCAGGCTTATCCAGATACTCCATCATCTTCATCATAGTCAGGTGCCTGAGCTTCTTCTCATTTCCCCCTATAAAAACCCTCTTGCCCTCATGCTCAAAGGAGAGGCCATACCTGCCCAGCTCCTCATGAAGGGCCGCCATATCCTTTTTGATAGTCGTCCTGCTCACGTCCAGTTCCTTCTCCATATGAGCGAGCTTGGGGTTTTTACCAAAGAGAAATGTATTCATTATATACTCTCTTCTCTCCTCATTGCTGTATATGTACTCCCCCTCTCCCAGGGAACACAAAAAACCATCCACCTCTTCCATTGTAAGAGAGGCGGACAGCTTCTTATTTTTCTTTATTATCTCCCTGCCTGTATATCTTTTCAGGTAGTAGTCCAGGTTCTCCACACTATATCTGAGGTTCCTCTCGCTGTCTCCCAGCTTCTCCGAGAGCTCCCTCACAGTAAGTGGTGTTTCTGTTATATTCAGCAGTATCTCTATCTCTTTTCTTTTCACTCCCATATCTCTCCCCCTATGAGGGATTATACACTATTTTTTTGCATCCAGGGCTTTTTTTATCCCCTCTACCCCCCTTCTCAGTTTCTCTCTGCTGCAGCCCGCATTGAGCCTTATCCTATAGGGATCCCCGTAAAGCTCACCGGACATTATGGCTACACGCCCCCTCTCAATTAAAAGCTTCTGAAACTCTTCAGGTTCAAGTCCCGTCCCCTTAAAATCTATCCACATAAGGTAGGTGGCTTCTGGGATATACACCTCAAGCCCCCTGTATCCATCGAGCTCCTCAGCTACCTCCCTCAGGTTCTCGTGGATGTATTCATTGAGACCGTCTACCCAGTATCCGCACCTGTTATAGGCCGCAATCGTTCCCAGCACACCAAATATAGATGCTGTGGACACCCCGTCTATACTCCTTGTGTGCTCCACAAACTTCTCCCTCAAACTTTTCTGAGGAATAATAACATAGGAGCCCCCCAGAGCAGGAATATTAAAGGTTTTTGAGGGAGATGAGGCCACAACGGATACCGAATCATCTATATTCAGCACTGAAGTAAACTCCCTTCTGGTCACATCCATGTGTATCTCATCAGAGATCAGGTAGGCCCCATACCTCTTGCATAGGTCCACCAGTCTCCGAAGCTCCTCCCTGCTCCACACCTTTCCCGTGGGGTTTTGGGGATTGCACAAGAGAAAAGCCTTGGCCCCCTCTCTAAACCCCTCCTCTATCCTCTCAAAGTCCGTTTCAAACCTTCCCTTCTCTACCTCCTTCAACTCCACCTCATGGAGTTCATAGGGTTTGACAAGCTTGGTCAAACCGTCATATCTGGGCGTGTGGGTTATAAGTTTTCCACCCTTACCAACTAACACCTCCAGAAGAAGACTCACAGAGTAGAGTACCGAAGGAGAGTACGCCACCCACTCCTCCTCTACCTCAGCTCCGCATCTGCTGCCATACCAGCCGCTCACAGCTCCCTTATACTCGGTATGGTTCCACCTGGAGTAACCAAAAACTCTGTGATCCACCCTGGCTGACAGCTCCTCTACAATCTCCCTGGGAGATTCAAAATCCATATCTGAAATAGTGAAGGGGGTAAGGTCACCACTTCCCTCTCCAAACCTGTCCTCTATATA
>CAYSGC010000183.1:0-2536 GCA_964430145.1 uncultured Fusobacteriaceae bacterium
AAACTTAACCAATCTGTTAGATAATAGGTGACAGCAGCAGTGAATTCCCATTCTTCCTCAGTGTACCTAACCTCAGCAGAATAATCTAGATCGCCTTTTCCATAATCTCTGTATTTTTTAGCAACTCTAACTGCGTACTCCTCTTCACCCCCACTCACCATCGGAATAGGTGCTTTCAGCACTAAGAGTTAAATTTATACTTTCAAAACCAGAATAGCTTATTCCTAATTCGATTTCATACTCATCTTCTTCATCTTCATCTTCAAATTGTGTATAGGTATGGTTAAAAACTATTCTAGTATTGTTGTTAGGGTAGTATCTGGTATTAATGCTGTATTCATCTTCATCTCCAGAAAGCTCTTCTCTGGTTTCATAACCCAATGAGTAAGAGAATTTATCAAGCTGTCCTCTAAAGATGGCTCCGTATTTCCTCTCCTCTTCTCTTACCAGAGAAATTTCATCACTATAGTCATCGTAGTAAAGTTCAGTATTTAAAAACCAAAGCTGTTTATTTATTTTACTTCTAAAGGTAGCATCGCCGCCGTCGTCTATATCATGCAACCAATTTAACTTTAATAGAGCGGGGTTCTTACTTACTTTTGACCGCATAATTAGAGAACCTTCAGCTATATTGAATTCATCATCGGGCTCAAAATCAGAATCAAGAAGAACATCGTCTTCGATTTCACTGTGCTCAGCTTTTAAGTATCCTATACCTGCAGTTATGTTATCTGTAAGACCGTAGAGGTATTTTACGGAACCTGCTACTGAATTTGAAGACTCGCCGACTTGTACTCGATAGTCGCTTCCTCCTTTTTCTTGAAGCTCAAAATCTGTATATGCATTAACTTCTCTTTCCTCAATTTTTCCATTTGGATAGTAGAACTTTAATGTAAATCCATCATTGACTGAAAAAAGGTTGATGTCTTCAAAGTTATATTCATTGCTGGTTCGAACAATTTGAAGGTCTATCAAGGTTCCACCTTGGTATAGCTCTACTGTGGTACCATTTACAACCGGCCCTCTGATATTGATCTTACCGGAATCAACTTCTGAGTAGACTTCGTTACTGGTTATGCTAAAACCACGAATGTTGTTATCATCAAGATTTAAGGAACTGTCTTTTTCAAGGGTTGTATCACCTAATATAATTACTTTATCTTTAATAACATCTCGATACTTAAGGGAGATTTGATTCAGATCTTGATCTGGATGAAGTTCACTTTGTATGTAGAAATCTCCATATAATAATTGTGTATTATACAGAACATTGAATTGTTGATTGTCTCTGTCTTCGAAATCACTTAAAAAGTATTCGAGCCTCAACACACCTGGAGAAAATAGTTTTCTTTCAGGGGTGATAATCTTACCTGCAACTTCTTCTTTTGAAAGGAGCTCACTCTGTAGCTCTTCTTGAAACTCTCGAACTTCAAAGGGAAGAAGATAGTTCAACTGTACTGAAAGGTAGCTTCTAGTTTCGTCCCAATAGAGATCCTTAAGATTCAAAACATCTTTAAGACTTTGGATTTCTATAAATACATCATTATCTTTTACTAAATATCTTTCCATTTCATAGGACCTTGAAAAACCTTCTTCTTTAACCTGGTCAAAGTCATTTTTAACTAAAACACTACCTGAAATCACTTTGCTTTCTTCATCTAGTTGCAAAGTACTGATTTCTGAAAACTCTAAAAACGCTTTAATAGGAATATAGACTTTTTTTCCTTCCTTTTCCATATAGACTCTGAAAAATGGATCACCAAATTTTTCATTCACCCTTATAAAGATATATCCCTCCTCTATGTCAGGTTCTTTAGAGAAGGAGTATAGGGTACAAGCAAAAAGGAAGAATAGTAATAATAACTTCTTCATCATTCTTCTCACATCCTCAACATATTTAAAAATCCCCTTAAAAATTACCCAACTTTGAAACTATTAAAACCACCCAAAGATATTAGTGAAAAATATTAATTATCATATTCTAGCTGAATCCAGATTTGCTCAGAGATGTCTGTGGCCCCTCTCTTTTCTAGTATTGACATAACACCTCCAACTCTGAAGACTCCTTTTCCTACGTTATCCAAAACAATTTTAGACTTTTCAAAACTAATGTTTTCAAGCTTAAGCTTGACTCCGCTAGAGGTAAGAATAATATTGTCATCAACCTTGGCTTCCACAGTTTTTCCGGGAATACCTTTAACGAATATACGGGCACCCTTAGATGGCTGGATTCTCTTTCTTCTACCTGTGATAGAACCAAAATTTAGAGACTCGACCTTTGTGATCTCTAAAGCAAAGAGGTTTGTACTCAGGAAAAGAAGAAGCAGAGATAGGAATTTTTTCATTGATAACACCTCCCATAATAATCCTTGAGGGGAAGAAAAATTTTTCTTCCCCTCAGGTTATATTAGTTTAGATAAGAAGTAAGGTTAAGTTTGTTTTGAGCTTATCCTGATATTATTAAGTATTAGTCATATTGGAAGTTAACAGTGAAAGTTCCTAAGTAGTCACCAGGTTTCTTACCAGCAGTTTCAGA
>CAYSGC010000183.1:2636-5612 GCA_964430145.1 uncultured Fusobacteriaceae bacterium
AGTTAACAGTGAAAGTTCCTAAGTAGTCACCAGGTTTCTTACCAGCAGTTTCAGATGCTTTAATTTTTCCACCAACTAGAAGTATTTCTCTTCTTTGGAATGGGAAGATGTTGATGTCATTAAGTACGAATGTGTCTCCGCTGTTTAGATATTTACCAGGGTCTTCACGTAGGATAACTGGATCTACTTTCATTCTAGCAAATTGAGGTAAACCACCATCAACGTGCCAAACATAAGTTTCATCGTTGAAAAGAACCTTAACGTCTCTACCAACTTGTCCTTGAACCATCATCATACCTGCTCTAGGAGAATAAGTACTAACTGTTTTTTCAGTTCCAGCTTCTATTCCACCAAATCTTAAAGCTCTGAGACCATCTGCAAGTAGTGGATAACAGATTGAAGCAGTAACGTCGATAGTAGCGTCAGCCTTATCCTTACATCCGTCATGATCATATCCAGTAGCAAATACGTTAACACCTAATGCTAAAACAGCTGCTAATAATAATAGTTTTTTCATTTTCATACCTCCTTTTTAGATTTTAAAACGCAGCTCAACATGTGTACCATTTGTTTGAATACCAATAATATATCTTTAATTAAAGCTTAATTTTTTTTGTTCTATAAGATCGCCTACTTTTTCAGGGGTCCAGTGATGTATCTTGATTTCAGCGATTCTAAAGTTGCCTTCTGGTTTCTCGAATGGGATATTAAACTCAGCGTTATTGTCTCTTATGGCTACAGGAAGAACCACTTCTCTAGTTTCTAAAGACTTTTTGTTTTGGGGGTCTTCAAAAGTTATGATGGCTACAGATTTAACAGAGACATTTCCTTTGTTAAGGATTTTACCGCTTATTTCTAGTTTCTCTTGATCTTCAGCTTTTGATAGATTTAGGTTTTGAAATTCAATCTTAGGCTGAATCTTGCCTATTTCACCATAGAGCGCCATTCTAAACCCCATTCTAGTATGAAGGAATACACCCATCTCTTCATCAGAGTTATCTTCCTCTTCTTCTTCAGCAGCTTTTTCAGACATTTTTTTTATGTCTTCTTCTTTCTTTGGAATCTCTTCAAGGGCTAGATAAGCTCTATACTCGCCATCCTCAAGACCCTCTGGAGCGTTGACTCTAAACCTTACAACCCTGCTGCTCTTAGGAGGAACTGAAAGTATCTTAGGATAATACCTCACCCAATCTCCCATATAAAGATTAGGATTACTTTGATTATCAGGCCTCACAACACTTACTCTGTAACGGACTGATTCATCTCCTCCATTTATAACGTTTAATTCTTGTGTAATGTTTCTTTCTAAGGAAAATCTAAAGGTTAGAGGAGTAATTTCAACTCCTAAAGAATTTAATGAAAAAATCACATAAAAACAAACCACCCATAAAAAATATCTCAACATTCCTAAAGCACCTCCTCACATATCCCAGTTAGTCATTATCAATTACATTTATATTATAAGTGTAAAAAAAAAGTATTTTATTAAGGAGTAAGTATTTGATTATAAGGGAGTTGAAGAAGTATGGTTAGAGGCTAGAATTAATAGTTGAATATTTACAGGGTAATATTTTCTATTTTTTTTCAGGAAGGTTTTTTTTCTTTGAATAGGTAAAGTAATTATAGGAGAAAAAGTAGGGGAATGGGGTGAAGAGCATTACTTGGAACCGGGAGGAATTAGGATGGAAAAAGACTTTGTTTTAAATTCAAGGAATTTTTTTTATACAAAGGGTTACTTTAAAACCAAGATAAGCGACATAGCTAAGAAGTCAGGTTCTTCGGTAGGGAGCTTCTATAGATTTTTTGATTCAAAGGAGGATGTCTTAATAGCTGTAATCAAGCAGGAGTTAGAGGTTTATAGAAGGGATATAAAGTTGTTAAATTCAATTGATTTTAATTTGAATTGGAAGATAACTCAGCTCTGTCGGATAACTCTCAGTCTTTTGAAGGAAAATCCCCACCTTTTTGTACTCATTTATGATATTGAAGAAAAAAAGGAAAAAATATCATCTAAGGTACACAAGTGGATAGACATGCTTTGGAGGGATTCAAAAAGCGTTTTCTTAAAGGGGGTTCAAGAGGCTAATATCAATAATCCCGTTGATACATCTTTGGTGGAGAGACTTTTTGAAAATCAGTTGAAGATCTATCTGAAACATCTCTTGAAGGATCAGACTGGAAAGCTGAACCCTGCCATAGTTATATCTATGAATTTGGAGGAAGAAAGCAAAAAGCTAGCCTCGATGATTATAAGTAACTGTGAGTCACTAAATATTGTTAGGCCATGCGAAAAGTATGAACCTTTAACTAAAGCTTATACAGCTTTTTATACCAACAAACAGTTAAGAAACTACCTTTTGCAGGGGAATCCATTTTTTATAGCCTTTATGGCTTTTAGGTGGCCTGAAGATGTTGACGACAGAATGAGTCCGTTTTTTGTTGACTCTATATTAAGAGCTTTTGTATATCTCATAAGAGAGAAGTTCAGAGAGAACGATATCATAGGAAGACTATGCGACAATAAGTTTCTTGTTGTTATGCCCCTTGCTTTAAAGGGGGGGCCGGCAGGTTTCTCCTACAGGGTAAGAGAGATAATAGGAGAGCTGGAAGAAAGGTATTCGGCTTTTAAGGGGGAATACTTTCATTATTCATCTGCCAATGTTTTAAAACCTTCGGATTTTGATTTGGTGATTAAAAGGCTTCCTCAAAACACCAGAAGTATAGAGGGTTAGAGATAGTGCCGTAAAAATTAAATTATAAAAGCCTCCGACTTCTTTGAGTCGGGGGCTTTTTCAAGGCAGGCTATAGAAGAGTGGGTGAAGTGTCTTTTTCTAGAGATATGAAGGGGAGAAAACCGATAAGCTCTATCCTGCCACAAGAAAGAAGGTAAAGGCTTAATTTAACAGAATTTATTTTTCTGTTTTTTTAAAAAAAGTGTTGACGGAAGGCTGTAATAGTGATATTATACTTCTTGTC
>CAYSGC010000184.1:0-5578 GCA_964430145.1 uncultured Fusobacteriaceae bacterium
TAGAAAAAGCTCATCCAGATGTATTCAATATCCTCCTTCAGCTTCTAGATGATGGTAGGCTTACAGATGGTAAGGGAAAGGTGGTAGACTTTAAAAATACCCTTATTATCATGACCTCCAACATAGGTAGTGATCTTATTCTGGAGGATCCTGATGTGGGTGAAACCACTAAAAATAATGTCCTTACCAGGATTCATTCTAAGTTTAAGCCTGAGTTTATAAACAGGATAGATGAAACCATTGTATTTAAGTCTCTGGGAATAGACGCTGTAATGAATATTGTTACCCTCCTTATGGAGGATATCAGCAGGAGACTGGAGGAAAAGTATATAACTCTTAAATGTACCCCAGAAGCTCTTAGCTTCATTGCCAACACCTCCTACGACCCTCACTACGGGGCTAGACCTATAAAGAGATTTTTACAAAAAGAGGTGGAGACAAAACTTGCAAAGCTCCTCCTCAGTGGAGAACTGGAGGAAAACTCTCAAGTAACCCTGGATACCCAAGACGGTGAGCTGATATATAGAAATGAATAAAATAAACCCCTGGGAGTTTCCCAGGGGTTTATTTATTCAGGTAAGTTTCTTATCCTCCCACCTTCTGCTTTTCCATCTAAAAAACATGGTCAGTCCTCTAATCCACTCCTCTATTCCATTAGCTGCCCATATCCCCACGAGACCGTATCCAAGAGCTATTCCCAGTATCCATGCCAGAGAAACTGCTACTACAAGGGGGGATATAATTCCAACCACTGCTGGAAATCTTATATCTCCTGTAGCATGAAGGGCTCTGATTATTATTATATTAAATACCCTTCCTGTTTCAAGGAAGAGGAACCATCCAAATACACCATAAGCTATATTTAGTGCTTCCATACCGGGGTCAAATAAGGACAGTATCTCAAGCCTGTTGGTAACCACCACTCCAGATAGAAAGGCGGCTACTAGAAAGGCTATGAGGATACTTCTGAGACACCTTCTGTAAACTAGTTCCTTTTCACCTGCTCCAATGAGCCTTCCTATCTGCAGGGCTGTTCCCTGACCTAGACCGAGGGAAAAGGTTATGATAAAGGAAGCTACAAGCACAAGATAGGTTCTCGCTTCAATTGCATGGGATCCCATTGTATTTACAAAGGATAGTATTATTAGCTGTGCAAGACTCCAGCAAAGGTATTGTCCCCCTGTTGGAAGTCCTATGGCTAAGATCTTCCTTCCTCTCTCTAGGAGTACCCTTTTTACCCCATCTATATCAAAGGTAAAGTCGCAGTACCTCTTCATGGTTCTGTATGCAACAAAGCATCCTAATCCCCTTGCAGTAATTGTAGATATTCCAACCCCTGAAACTCCAAGGGTCGGCATGCCAAACATTCCAAAAATAAATATACCATTTCCCAGAATATTTAACAGGTGTACTCCTAAATTTATGTAAAAAACCTCCTTGGTATAACCATAGGCTTTCATTACTGCTCCAAAGGTGAGAGTCATTGCCTGGAAGATACACAGTCCACCTACCAGTCTAAAGTAGGTCCTTCCTACCTCTGCAAGGGAACCTGGGAGTCTTATCCATCTCAAAAGATAGCTGTGTCCCAAAAGGTATACCCCTCCAAGAGTTGACGCAATAAAAAGATTCATCATGATTGCTGCTCCTATAATATCCCTCACCTCTCGGGTTTCCTGAGCTCCGAGAAGCTGGGAGATAAGTATCGTTGTTCCGATACATATGAAACCAAATATAACATTCTGCACAATAAGAAGCTGCCTTACTCCTCCTACTGCTGCTACTGCTTCAGTGGAGTGTTTACCCAGCATTATAATATCCACATTTCCGACGATATTTATAAGCAGAAATTCAAAGAAGATAGGCGTGGCCAGGGCAAACAGATTTTTTCCTTCTGCCCCTTCCCGGGAACTTTTTTTAATCCTCAAGCTTATACCGGTGGCCAATGGACTCCTATACTTTCTGTTCCTCATAACTTCACCCATCTTTCAACTGTAGAGTTATTAAGTGTGCTCAGTGCTCTCCCCCTTCCTTTAGACTCTGTTAACGTCCTACCTCTCCTTAATTTATTAATCCTTTATATAGTATTAATATTTTTTAAGGTTCTTCTCCCCTTCATAGACCTCCTTTTTTAATCTTGAAAATATTAATTTTTAAACTACAGGCAGCATGAGAAGGGATGAAACCCCTTCATAACCTCGTTCCCCTGATATTTAAGTCTTACACCGCTGTCCATAGTGTTTTCTATTTATATAAATCTATGAATTAAAAGACACTTATCAGCGGCTAACCTGTTAAAAACCCCTAAGTTAGTGTGGTTTATGCAACATTATTTTATAGATATATCATTTATAGTTTATAAGAAAAAAAAACATTGATATAGTCAACAGTTAAGTACTACTAAAGGAGGAAGTGTGCTAGATAAAATTAACTTCATTGAAAGTATCCCTGAAAATCAGAAACACAGAATCAGGAAAATTAAATATGAAAAGGATGAATTTTTATACTACAACGAGAAAAACACATTTGGAGTAGTTTTAGAGGGAATAGCTGTTTTTGTGAGGTACCAGGATGACCAGGAGTTTTTCTATCCCTGGACCTTAAGATCAGGTGATGTTTTAGGGGTAGGAAGATATTTTGACAGGGGAGACTGGGAGATTACTGTATACTCTAAAACTTTACTTGTTTTAGAGATTCCAGAGGACCTAATGGAGAAGTACCTACTTAGTAATCCAGATTTCTATATTTCCCTAATGAAAAGAAGAGATCACTTTCTAAATATTGGTATCAGGGGCTTCTTCATCCGTCTTCACGGAGGTGTTAAGGCCTATCTGGCTTACCTACTTTTCCTATACAGTGAGGGTAGCAATATCGTTTCATTTAATAAATATATAGATATTATGAAGATGCTCTTTTCCAATAAGGCTATGCTATACAGGGTCACCAAGGAACTTATTGAAGAGAATGTAATTATCAAAGAAAGAAAAAGGATCGTTATTATTAACAGAAGTTTGCTCAAGGCTCACTTTGAAAATTTTATATATGAATAATTTTAAAAGGTCTAATAGATAGACCTTTTTATAAACAAAAAAATATTACTATATCTGTGAAGCTAACATGTGGTAATAATTTTGAAACAATTGAATTACCTTCATTAAAATTCAATAAATCTTTCCCTTATATAAGATTGTTATACACTTCAAAAGTTTTATCAAAGGTCCTGTTAGCTTCAAATCTATGGAGTCAAGTAATCATTTGAAATAGATCTTAACTCTAAATAGTTACAACAACTATTTAATAGAGGTCACCAGAAGAGATATTTTATTTACTTTTGAGAACACTAATATCTGAATAGATAAAAATAAAAAGAGAAAAAGTTCCATAGGAATTTAAAACAGGATAGAAGTAAGATTGTACAGTTAAAAATCTACAATTAACCCTATAGGGTGGTTTAGATAGAAAAGTATTAGGAGGAGAAGTTATGAAAAGAGTTGTATTGGGTGCTTTATTAGCTGGGTTGCTAGCTACTAATGTATTCGGGGGGGATTTTACTCACGAGGTAAACTATAAGTCAAGAGAAGGAAATGGGGACGGAGAAAAGATTGAATGGACGCTTCTAAAGGGTAAGTTCAGCCTAACTGATAACATTGATTTCAAAGCAGATATCGATAGAGATATCTACGGGGACCAGAAGAAGAATGGAAAAGGTTCAGAGAAGGATGCAGGATGGGATACTAATTTTGAACTTCAGTTTAAGACTAGCGGATTTGATTTCGGGGATAATCACTTTGACCTAACTCCTACACTGGGAATGGAGTGGGATGCCATAGAATTTGAGGGTGGAGAGGAAGATGATTACACCACTAAAGAAAACTACTACTTCTCTCCTAGATTCGCATTTACAATTGGAGATGTATGGTTTGGGATAGACCCAAGATTTACTTCAGATAATATAAATAAGGATACTTATTTAGAACTAAGAAACCAGGTAGATTATAGTTTTGCTCTTGGAGAGTTCAAGTTCAATAACTGGCTGGAGCTATACCACTTTATAGGGGGTGATGAATCATTTGGTGGAACTGATGAGAGTGAGGGAGACTCATATGTACTAGATGTAGAGAACTATTTCTCCGTTGAGAGAGACTTATTCGGAAACTTTAGCTTCTGGATGGAGTTCGGAACTGAGATCTATGGAATAGCAAATGATAGTGATGAAGGAGCTGAAGAGGATGGAGTAATCTATCTAGAGCCTAGAATTAACTATAACATCAACTTCGGTGAAGAGAATTCCTTTGTTCCTTATGCAGGATTAAAGTATACACAGGCAGATATAACAGGGGCAGACGAGTATGAAGACGATAACTGGACAGAAGCAGTTGTAGGATTTAAAGTAAATGTAGTAATGTAAAGGTAAAAAAATAATTCAAATTATTGTTTGTTGAATGAAGGAAGCTGACTTTTTATAGTCAGCTTCTCTTATTGTATAAATTAGCTAAAAAGGATAATTACAATGGTTATTTTTAGGTGTATTGTTAGCAAAAAATCTATGAAATGAGATATAGATAAGAATAAGTCACTCTTCTTTAAAAGCTTATTATATTTAATTCTCATATCTATGGACAAAAAAATAGCAGAACTTAAGCTCTGCTATTTTAATTTTCAAACTTTTAAATATTTCAACACTTCATATTCTCAATGTCATCTGCAATAGCCTTTGCAATGTATTCAGCCTGCCTCAGGTGTATCCCAAGGTGGAAGGCAAACATACAGTGCCACTGGTAAGCATCAAAGGCTCCGAATACAGGGTGTTCTATCTTTTTGGTTCCCTTTAACGGTCCTAACCTCTCCACTACCTGGAGATACTCCTCTATAGATCTCTTAAACTCATCCACCTGTTCCATCCCGCTGTCCTTAGGCATAACATCTGTTTTAGGATCTATCCTCTCCTCTGGTCTCAGGTCCTCACCCCTAGACAAGCGGTAAACGATATTTTTTATAATCTTATTTACCCTGACGTTGTGCTCAAGAATCATATAGAGGGACCAGTCCCTCATATCCTCATCTATCCCTACCATAGATGGAACGTGTATCTTCTTTCTCCCCTCCCCACATATCCTTTCCACAAGTTCCATATACCTCTTTTGATACCTCTCTATTCTATGAACTACCCTTTCCCTATTACTTAAGTTAAAGTAGAGCTTTATTCCAAGCCCCATCACTTCCCTCTTCATAAGCTGACCACCTGCTATTATTTGTTATATTAAGGTATTAGTTAAAAATCTTAAATTCCTCGAAAAAAAGTGAATCTTCCCTACCTTTTAAAGATAGTAAATAGTTAAAATTCCTCCTTATTAAGAGATCTCCTCTAGGTAGCTTCTATAGCCATCTTTAATCTTAACCTTTTTTATATAACACCGTCCAAAAAAAAGGAAGTGGCAATAACCACTTCCTGGAGATTACTACCTTTCAGATTCCTCTCCTTTGTCTGTTCTTTCTAATTCCTTATGGAAGTCCTCATATTTTTTGAAGTTCATCTCTGTAGCTTCCTTATCCATCTGCCATTCCTGTGGTGTAAATCTGC
>CAYSGC010000185.1:0-5453 GCA_964430145.1 uncultured Fusobacteriaceae bacterium
ATGGCTCAGGAAAAGGTTTCTTGCTAAAAACTTTAGGAGCTGCCACGGCAGCTCCATTTTTTTCCTCAATAAATGGAGCTAGTTGACAAAATCAATATAAACTTATAATCTATATTGGGAGGGAAGATTTTGAAAAAGATATCTATAAATGAAATAGCTAAGGAAGCAGGGGTCTCCAAGAGTACAGTTTCAAGGGTTATAAACAATCATCCCAATGTAAATGATATAACCAGAAGAAATGTACTAGAGGTAATTGAAAGACTCCACTATAAACCCAGTGATATAGCCAGAAATCTTTCTAAAAGTATGAGTAATGATGTGGCGGTGTCTCTTCCAAATATAAAAAATCCATTTTTCTCTACAATAATAACTGAAGTAATGGCCGATGCCATTGCCAGTGACATGAATATACTCCTATATACAACAGATTCTCTGAATGAGGATGTGGTAAAGAAGAAGGAGAAGAAGATCATAGAGATGGCAAACAAAAAAAGAGCAGGGGCTATGCTACTCTACAGTTCATGGTATACAAGGGAGATGGAGGAGGAGCTCAAAAAACTCGGTATACCGGTGATCCTTATCGGTAAGAGGGTTGTGGACACGGATTTCTATCAGATAGTTTATTCAGAGGAAAAGATGGCTTACCTGGGTATGAAGTACCTTCTAAAGCAGGGGTACAGAAAGATTGGATTTATTAAGTGGCATGAGAGCGAGGACTGGAGATACTCCCACAGAATACAGGGGGTAAAGAGGGCTATGGAGGAGTATGGGGTGACTCTGGATAAAAACCTTCTATTTAACTGCGGGGACTATAAGATCAGTGATGACCACGCCAAGGCAGCCTATGTAACCGCCAAGAGGGAGATTGTGGACAATGAGGAGGTAGAGGCTGTATTTGCCCTCACCAACACAGCTGCCCTGGGACTCATTAAGGCGCTGAAGGAGGCAGGCAGAAAGCTTCCCATTATTAGTTTTGATGATGCTCAAATATTTGATGATCTGGATCTAGGGGTAACCTGTATTGAGAGATCATCTGAGGTAATAGGGGAACTATGTGTGGATCTCCTGGCCAGAGTATTCCGTGGGGAGCAGCTTGAGGAAAAGGTTGTGGAGTTTGAACCTCAGCTGATACTGAGAGGCTCGGAAAAGGGAATAAAATTTTAAGAGGAGTCTTTAGAAGGCTCTTTTTTTCTTATATCGACAAGGGGATCGACAAGGGGAACAAAATTAGATATAATTAAGGGAATAATTCAGTAGATTGAGGGGGAATGAGATGTATCCATTAAAGTTTAAAAAGCATTTTGTGGAAAAGGTTTGGGGAGGAAGAGGCTTTGAAGAAGCTCTGGATATGAAACTTCCCACAGCTGACAACTATGGAGAATCCTGGGAGGTAAGTTCCCACAAAAACGGAATGTCCTATGTGGAAAACGGATCTCTAGAGGGGAAGAGTCTTCAGGAGCTTGTGGATCAGGATGGATCAGTCCTTCTGGGAGAGGGAGTATACAATAGATTTAAGGGTAAGTTCCCTGTACTTATAAAGTATTTAGATGTAAATGACAGACTTTCTGTGCAGGTACACCCCTCAGATGAGTACGCCCTGAGGGTGGAGAAGGAGTTTGGTAAGTCGGAATCCTGGTATATTATCGAGGCCAGCGAGGATGCAAGGCTTATTATGGGTCTGAGAGATGGAATTACCAAGGAGGAGTTTCTGGCCAAGGCCAAGGCCAATGACTTTACAGATATGTTTAATATAGTTTCTGTAAAAAGAGGAGATTTTATAAATGTAAATCCAGGCCTTGTGCATGCAAGCCTTGAGGGGTCTGTGGTAATATGTGAAACCCAGCAGAATTCAGATACAACCTACAGGATCTATGATTTTGACAGGAAGGTAAACGGAGTGGCCAGGGAACTGCACCTGGATAAGGCATCGGATGTTATAAACTTCAATGAGAAGCCTGAGATTACAACAAATGAGTCCAGGGAGAAGATCAGCCTAGAGGGAGCACAGAAGGAGATCCTTGTAAGGGGAGAGTACTTCAATATAGACAAGCTCATGGTAGAGGGTGTCTTCAGAGATGAGGTAAATGAGAACTTCAAGGTATACTCGATACTGGAGGGAGAGGGGAAGATACTTCACTCTGGAAGGGAGTATGAGATCAGGAAGGGGGATACCTACTTTATCCCGGCTGGTCTTGATGTGAGTGTAGAGGGAAGGGTAGAGATACTAAAATCATTCCTATAAACTTAAATAAAGAGATCCTGCTGAGTAGAATCAGCAGGTTTTTTTTATTATTAAGGAGAGTATAGAATGTATAAAAAAATACGTTAAGCAATAAGCGGTGCTACCGATTATCAGGGTGTAAAGTCACGTTGCTTTTTATATATCTTTTATAGCCTGCTAACCTTTCCTCTGAAGCTTCCTATAAGATATATATGGATGGGTGCATTTATAAATGCATGGAGTACGGGGATATCTTTACTTTGCTATGCAGGGAGAAAGGTGAAAGTTATGATATAAAACCTGTTTAATTATAATGAAGGTATGGGAGAGAGTGCAGGCAGTGATAATTGAATAGAGCCTGTGTAAAAAACTAATGAAAATGTTTGACACAGGGGGATGGATATGATAATTTTATATACAAGCGAGCCGGAAGTGGTGAAAGCCGGCAGAAACAATAAAAGATGAGATAAAGGATTAGAATAAATTTAACTATATTTTTTAGTTTTCTTCTGTGCCCGGCATAGCTGAAAAAAATTAGATGTCTTAAAGGAATTCAGGATCTTAGCCTAAACCAACAGGCTTTGATTTTGAGTTCCTTTTTTTATGTAAATACTATTGAAAAACAGGGAGTGGATAGAGTATGAAGGGATTTCTGGCAGATCATTCAAAGGGAAAGGAGATAAGGGAAGGGGCATTTTCAACTGTAAAGGAAGTTAAGGAAAAGATAGAGGAGGTGGGAGAGGATCTGGTAACGGACTCTACCCTTGGGGTATTATTTGATGAGGAAGGCAAGATGGCAATTTTTGCAAGTGTATGGGACGGATATGACGGTCTGGGAAGGCATCAGAAGGCGGGATATGCTGAGTCTGTGATAGGGAATAAAGGTTTTCTGGATGCAGTGGAGAAGTGGGTATTTCAAGGGATAGAGAAGGAGTTTTATGCAAGGGTGATAGCTTCAGCAGGGGGGAGTGGTGCTATAAGCAATACCATATGGAACTACCTGGATGAGGGAGAAACCCTTATTATACCAGAGATTTGCTGGGGAGCATACAGTCTAATGGCTCAGGAATTTTTACTAAAGGTAGGAAGGTATAGTTTATTTGATGAAAAAAACACCTTTAATCTAAAATCTTTTTTTGAAATAGCTGAAGAGGTTATGGAAAGGGAGGGGAAGGTATTTGCTATAATCAATGATCCCTGTCATAACCCTACAGGTTACAGTATGAGCAGAAGTGAGTGGGAAAAGCTCATAGAGGGAGTAAATAATCTGTCTGAAAAGGGTCCGGTAGTGATCCTAAATGATATAGCATACCTTGATTTTTCATTTAAAAGTTTAATGGAAGCAAGGGAATATATGGAGGTATTTAATAATATCTCTGAAAGAGTTCTTGTGGTGCAGAGCTTTTCCCTGTCGAAAAGTTTTACCTGCTATGGGCTAAGGGTGGGAGCTCAGATAGGGATCAGTAAAGATCAAGAAGTACTGGAGGAGTTTAGAAGAGCAAATGAATTTTCCTGCAGGGCAAAGTGGTCTAATATATCAAATGGGGGAATGGATGTACTTACCCATATTGTAGATAACCATGACCTTATGAGGGACTATGCAGAGGAAAGAGATGGGTTTATTGGGCTTATGAGGGAAAGAAGTGAAGTGTTTTTAGAGGAAAGCAGGATTCATAACCTGCCTCTGTATAACTATGTGGAAGGTTTTTTTATAACTGTAGCAGTGGATAAAAATATAATAGACAATGTCTATGAGGGATTAAAGGATAAAAATATCTATACTATAAAACAGCCTATGGGGATACGCATAGCTCTTTGCAGCCTTCCTAAAAGAAAGGTGGCGGGTCTGGCTCAAAGGATAAAGGAAGTAATAGATCAAAAAAAATCGGGAGAGAGCAGCCTGGAGCGTGTAGTTTAAAATAGGATAATAAAAGATCAGCTTCCTTTTACCGGCAAAAGGAAGCTGATCTTTTATGCTGTAATATATTTATTTTTTTTCGTCCACGAACCTGAAATATAAAATAGTATCGATACAAAACCTATGGCATTGGTAGCAATAGCTGTGGAATACCAGAGGGATCTGGCTCCTATAAACCTGTCCAGGATAAATACCAGGGGGATCCTCATGAGCCATAGCCTGATTACCGTGATATACATTGAGATCTTGGTATACCCCGCTCCCTGGTGAACCCCCATGACGATCTGATAAATTCCCCAGGCTACAGCTGTAGGGGTGGTAGCTATGAAGAACTCCCTTGTGAGTTCCTTCACTGCCGGGTCTGTGGTAAAGACCGCCAAGATGGAATCTGAAAACCCAATTATTATAGTTGAACCTGTGATGCCAACCAGTATGGTGATGACTCCCATCTTTCTCACAGCTTCCCTGACCCTCTGAAGATTTCCCGCTCCAATATTCTGACCTGCAATGGTACTCATAGAGGCACATAGGCTGGTGCTCAGACTGAAGAGGATACTGTTTACCTTATTTCCCAGTCCAACTGCTGCAATTACAGCAGCACCATATCCCACAGCGTGGAAGTTTATGAGCATATTTCCAATGGGTGAGGTGGATTTGGTTATAACAGCAGGGATTCCAAGGGCCATGATCCTCATGAGGTCACTTTTGGATATCTTCAGGTGCTTCCTTGAGATCTTCAGCCCCCTTCCAGTATAGAAGAGGTCATAGATTCCGTAGGCTGCAAGGAACCCTTTAGAGATAACTGTAGCCACAGCAGCTCCTGTAATTCCCATATTCATCTTAAATATGAAGAGGGGATTCAGGAGGAGGTTGAATACCAATGAAGCTATATTCATATAGAGGGGTTTCATGGTATCTCCCTCAGCCTGCTTTACCGAGAGGTAGCATACATTCATAAAGGTGAAGAATGTCCCTAAAAGTATTATCCTGAGGTAGGAAGACCCCTCCTGAAGGAGATCTCCTGTTACATTGAGGGCTTTCAATATATGGTTGGAAGCAAAGGTCCCAGTGAGACCGATTATGATTGAGAGCACAGAGGCGAGGAAGACCAAGTTTCCTATGCTTATTTTAGCTCCCTCATAGTTTTTACTCCCTATATTCTGAGATACCATGGAAAGCATGGGAACGGAAAGTCCCATACCTACAGCCATAACGGTATTGATAACGGGGTCCACAAAGGCAAGAGCAGCGACCTGTATACTTCCCATCCTTCCCATAAAATACATGTCTGTAAGGGTGTAGGCTCTCTGGATC
>CAYSGC010000186.1:0-5386 GCA_964430145.1 uncultured Fusobacteriaceae bacterium
TCCACCACAACCACCATAATTATGATCTAGGGTTTGTAATCAGAGTAACCACTGATTCAGACCCGTTTTGACTAATTAAAAAGTGGGTGTGTCTAAGTGGAAGTGGAGATCAAGGGTATAGTATAATTATGACCCGCTTAGAACATTCAGTTCTAGGCGGGTTTTTTATTATTAAGGAATTTATAGGTATTTTATATAAGACAATGAGCTGTCCAAATGATTATTAGGATGCAACGTCACGTTGTTTTTTATATATTAAATTATCAGGAGGGGATTAGATGGGTTATGTTGTTGCAATAGTGGGAGCAACTGGAATGGTAGGAAGAAAGATGCTTGAGGTCCTTGAGGAGAGGGAGTTCCCAGTGAGGGAGATAAAGCTTCTGGCCTCAGCAAGGTCGGCGGGGAAAAGAATAAACTTCAGAGGCGAGGAGAGGTTAGTGGAGGAGCTTGTTCCCGAGAGCTTTCACGGAGTGGATCTGGCACTCTTTTCAGCAGGAGGAGGGATAAGCAAGAGATTTGCCCCAGAGGCAGCAAGGAGGGGAGCAGTGGTGGTGGATAACTCAAGTGCCTGGAGGATGGCAGAGGGAGTTCCCCTAGTGGTACCTGAGGTAAATCCAGAGGCGGTGGGAGGGGCTGATATTATAGCAAATCCCAACTGCTCGACTACCCAGTGTGTGCTTCCCCTCAAGGTGGTGGATGAACTCTTTGGTCTTAAAAGGGTTGTCTACAACACCTACCAGGCGGTGTCTGGATCGGGAAGGGGAGGAATCCAGGAGCTGGAGGAGGGTGAGAGATATTATCCCCACCCGGTGAGGGGAAACTGCCTGCCACACATAGATGAGTTTTTAGAGGATGGCAGCACAAAGGAGGAGAGGAAGATGGTAGATGAGACAAGGAAGATCCTTAATCGCCCAGATCTTCCTGTAACGGCAACATGTGTGAGGGTTCCTGTATTAAACTCCCACGGGGTGTCGATAAATATTGAAACCAGGGAAGAGGTGGAGCTAGAAAAGCTCAGAGAAGCCATGGGAGAATTTCCGGGGATAGTGGTAGAGGATGATCCAAAGAGCAATATCTATCCCCTTGCCAGGAAGGCAAGTGAAAGGGATGAGGTCTTTGTGGGAAGACTGAGGAGGGATCTCAGCGTGGAAAATGGTCTTAATATGTGGGTGGTAGCTGACAACCTGAGAAAGGGTGCAGCAACCAATACAGTACAGATAGCAGAACTACTAATAGAGGGAGGAAGGTTATGAAACTAGGAGTTATAGGACTTGGAACAGTGGGTGAGGGGGTATTAAAGATCCTTGCGGCAGAGGGAAGCAGGCTGGAAGCTATGTTTGGTGAGAAAATTGAAGTTGTAAGGGTGTGTGATATAGAGGAGAAGAGCTTTTCCTTTGGAGAGTACAACTTTACAGATAACTACAGGGAGATCCTTGAGAACAGGGAGATCGACATTGTGGTGGAGCTTATCGGAGGGGTTGGAGTGGCCCTTGAGGTGGCAAGGGAGATTCTAGGTTCGGGAAGAAACCTTGTATCTGCCAATAAACACCTTCTGGCCCTTCACGGGAAGGAACTCTTTGAGCTGGCTGAAAAAAATAAGGTGAAGTTTTACTTTGAAGCTGCAGTGGGAGGTGGAATACCTGTATTAACCCCCCTTGCAGAGGGGCTCTTCCCAAACAGGTTTCAGAGAATAAGGGGAGTGCTTAACGGTACCTGCAACTACATGCTTTCAAAGATGGAGGAGGGGATGACCTATGAGGAAGCTTTAGGGGACGCTCAGGAGAGAGGATATGCTGAAGCTGACCCTACATTTGATGTTGCGGGGATAGATACGGGACACAAGATAAGTGTTCTGAGCTATCTTGCCTGGGGAGAGCTGGTGGACTTCTCCTCCATATCTATCACCGGGATAGACAAGCTTACGGCAGAAGATATTGCAAGGGCAAAAGGGGAAGGGAAGAGGTATAAGCTTCTCGGGGAAGCCTTTAAGGAGGAGGAATCCCTAGTTGTAAGGGTGGCTCCCCAGCTGGTAGAGGCAGATGAGCTCCTATATAGTGTTAGCGGAGTATACAATGCTGTAGAGGTAGAGGGATCCTATACCGGTAAGACGATATTCTACGGAGAGGGAGCGGGAATGGATGCCACTGCCTCGGCAGTGGTATCGGATATATACAAGGTTATAGCAGGGTAATCCAACAAGTGATCTACAGGGGGTAGAGCAATGGCGTTGATAGTACAAAAATACGGGGGAACAAGTGTAAAGGACAGCGACCGGCTGAGAGAGGTTGCCAAGTGGGTAGTAAAAAATAAGGCAGAGGGGAATCAGATGGTGGTGGTAGTTTCTGCCCCTGGAGGTATGACAGATTCCCTAATAAAGAGAGCAGAGGAGGTACATAAGACTCCATCTGGAAGGGAGCTGGACCGGCTTCTGTCGGTGGGGGAACAGATATCTGCCTCCCTTCTGGCAATGGCTATTGGTGAGCTGGGACATAAGGCTGTGTCCCTCACAGGGCCTCAGCTTGAGATAAAAACTACAAATGAGTTTAACAATGCAAAGATACTGGGAATCTCCTCGGAAAAGATAGTAGAGAGGCTGGAAGCTGGTTATATAGTTATAGTAACTGGATTTCAGGGGATAGACGAGGATGGAAGCATTACCACTCTGGGAAGGGGAGGATCGGACACAACAGCAGTGGCTGTGGGAGCAGCTATATCAGCTGACCAGGTGGAGATCTATACAGATGTGGACGGGGTATATACTGCAGATCCCAGGGTAGTAGAGGATGCAAGGAAGCTGTCATCCCTTTCCTTTACAGAGATGATAGAGATGGCAGGAAAGGGAGCAAAGGTTCTTCACTGCAGGAGCGTGGAGCTGGCAGCAAAGTACGGGATCGATATTCATTTGAGGTCCGCATTTTCATGGGAGGAAGGAACTTGGATAAGGGGGGATGAGAAGATGGAAAAGGCAGCAGTTAGGGGGATAACACATGTAAGGGGAGTGGCAAAAATTACAGTGGATAGGCTGGAATCCAACGGGTCCCTTGGAGACGTAATGGATGTCATAGAGGCCAGGGGAGCAGATATTCTTCTGATCAACCAGGGGCTAAACAGAGAGGGACAATTTGAAATCTCCCTTCTTCTAAAGGAGGAGGAGGCAGTAAGGGTGGCTGAGCTTCTCAGGGAAAGGCTGGAAGGAGGAAATCTTAGTCTGAAATTAGGTCTTGGAATGGTATCTGCAGTAGGTATAGGGATCCGTTCAAACAGGCTTCAGGGAAGGGTTGCAAGGGTAGTAAATACCGAGGAGATGAGGGTGGAGATGATCTCATCCTCTGAAACCAGTCTTTCCTATGTGGTGGAAGATATAAATGTGGACAGGTTGAAAAAACTTATGCACTATGAACTTATAGAGAAGAGCCTTTCTGCATAATGGGGGTGGAGAAGAAGTGGCTGTATATACAAAGCTGAGCAATGAGAGGATAGAGGAAATATTTATGGATTACTCCCTGAATAAGGTGGAGAGGATAGTTGAGATACCTGAGGGGATACTGAATACCAACTACCTGGTAGAGGGGGATAACAGGAAGTATATCTTCAGAATACTGGAGGGAGAGAGGGATTACAGGGAGGAGATCAAGGAGCTGGAGCTCCTTAAGTATATAAACTCCAAGGGATTTCCCTGTCCCGTGGCAATAGATAATAGTAGAGGGGAAAACTATATCTTTGTGGAAGGAAAGATGGCCTCGGTCTTCACCTTTATAGAGGGGGAGAAGGTAGGGAGCATAGACGGAAACAGCGTAGGAGAGATTGGAAGAAAGCTGGGGATTATGCACAACCTTCTGAGAAACAGGGAGATAAGGAGAAGCAGGAAGATAGATATGGACTATTTTTACGACCTGCTATCCGATGTGGATCTCAGGAAGATCCTGGGAGAGGACTATGAGCTAATTATGAAGTTTTACAGGAGGGCGGCATCGGCAGATTACTCCAGCCTTCCCCATGGAATCATTCATAACGACATCTTCCCAGACAATGTATTCATGAAGGGGGGAGAGATATCAGGGGTGATAGACTTCAATGACTGTCTCAGGGGCCCCCTTATTATGGATCTAGCAATTGTCATTAATTTTTGGATAAGAAATAGGGGATTTTCCAGGGAAGAGGAGGAGAGGCTTACCCAGGAACTTTTAAGGGCCTATGAGGGGGAGAGAAGGCTACTTCCAGAGGAGAGGGAGCTCATGGATGAAGCTATAATAAGGGTAGCTCTCACATTTATATTTTTAAGGGTAAATAAATTTCACGTGGAGGACACCAGCAGTGTAAATATGGAGTTTAAGGATTATAGGGATATCCTTCCTCTGCTGAGTTACTTTTAAGGAGGGAGTCATGAGGTATATAGGTACAAGGGGTGGACTAGAGAAGGGGTACTCTGCAGCAGAGGCCATAAGGGAGGGAATGGTTCCTGGAGGAGGTCTCTTTGTTCCAGAGACCTTTCCAAGGGTCAGTCTGAAGGAGATAGATGAGTTAAAGGAGATGAGGTATGAGGAGATCTCTCTGAGAATACTGAAGAAGTATCTTACCGACTATTCGGAGGATGAAATAAGGGAGTGTGTAGAGGGGGCCTACAACGATGGGAGCTTCTCCCACGGAGAAAGGACACCTGTAGTGAAGTTGGAAGGGGATCTTTATGTGATGGAGCTGTGGCACGGACCTACAGCGGCATTTAAAGATATGGCCCTTCAGCTTATGCCACGATTATTTGTCAAAGCCAGGGAGAAGACTGGAGCAGTTGATAAGAATCTGATTCTTGTGGCTACATCTGGGGATACAGGAAAGGCAGCTCTTGAGGGATTTAAGGAGCTCCCTGGGATAGAAGTAGCAGTGTTCTACCCAGAGGACGGGGTCAGCCAGGTACAAAAACTTCAGATGACCACTACCCAGGGAGCAAACCTCAGTGTAGCAGCAGTGAAGGGAAACTTTGATGACTGTCAGGGGGGAGTAAAGGAGATATTTTCAGATGATGAGTTCAAGGATTCCCTAAAGGGGGTGGAACTCTCCTCGGCAAACTCCATTAACCTGGGAAGGCTTCTTCCCCAGATAATATACTACTTCAAAGCCTATGCTCAGCTCCTGAGAGACGGGGAGATAGAGTTGGGAGAGAGGGTAGACTTCTCCGTGCCTACAGGAAACTTTGGAAATATCCTTGCAGGGTATTACGCAAGGGAGATGGGACTTCCAGTTGGAAAGTTAATATGTGCTTCAAATAAAAACAATGTCCTTACAGACTTTTTCAGGGATGGAGTCTACGATAAGCATAGGCAGTTTCACAAAACAATGAGTCCCTCTATGGATATTCTGGTATCCTCAAACTTAGAGAGGTTTCTCTACC
>CAYSGC010000187.1:0-2355 GCA_964430145.1 uncultured Fusobacteriaceae bacterium
ACTCGCGACATTCAGCTTGGAAGGCTGACGCTCTACCAACTGAGCTATTCCCGCAGACAGGATTAATAATAACACACCTCCAAATATCTGTCAACTTTTTTTCTGAAGTTTTTTATTTTTTTATGAGTTAACCATATAGCAATGTTTTAGGTGCTTGCACCTGAAACACCTATAAATCCCTTTACCTATAAGGCTTAATAAAAAAGCCTCCACCTATTGACTTTTTACTTTTTTGGAAATATCATTGTGGTGTAATGTTTTATTTTAAACTAACTGTTTATTTGTATTAAATACATTGTCTCAACACTGTTTTCCATAGCTTTCTTCACTACTCCTTCTTGAGGCAAGTTCGTAAACCAAGTTTCAATTTCAACTTTAGGACTTTCAGAGTATAGGTTTTCGACCTATGTGCAACAATGAAATACACTAACAGTACACTAATCATTATGATACTTAGGCACACTTTCATTACTGGGGATAGGAGGGTGTGTTTTTATATTCTGGGGAATGATTTATCTTTGTTTAAGGAGAGGAGTTGTTTATGATTGAAGTAGAATTGGTTAAAAAGGCACAGGAAGGTGACCAGGAAGCTGTTACTCAAATCTTTGATAAATACCGGGGATTTGTAATGATGAAAAGCCGTAATTACTTTTTAAATGGAGCCGACAGGGAAGACCTTCTCCAAGAGGGAATGATAGGCCTTCTAAAGGCTATCAGAGCTTATGACGACGGTAAAAATGCTTCCTTCAACACCTTTGCTTCTCTTTGTATTAAACGACAGATTATTACAGCTATCAAAAATTCTAATTCTGGAAAAAATAGAATGTTGAATATAGCTGTAAATGGATTTTATGAGGGTGAGGAATCAAATGTCTCCTATAATAAAAAGTCCTTTAACTTTTACAATCCCGAGGAGATCTTCCTAGGAAAGGAGAAGATAGAGGGGCTCAAGGAGTATCTCTCTGGTAACCTGAGTAAGATGGAGAATGAAATATTTGACTATATGCTCCTAGGAAACAACTATATTGAAATTGCTAAAAAGACTGGAAGAAGTGTGAAGTCTGTTGACAATGCCATCCAGAGGATAAAAAAGAAGGTAAAGGGATTTTTGGACGACTATGAAATATTTAGAAAAAACAACGGGAGCTGTTAATCAGCTCCCGTTACTTTTTATTTCTCTACCCATTCCTTTATTTTGTCTCTAGTCTTCTCTACAACTTCCTCATAGCTCAGGCTTTCAGGAAGGATCCTGTCAAAGAACTTTATCTCAACTCTACCGGACTTCGGCAGCTTTGTCCCAGTTGGAAAAGCCTCGTAAGCCCCTCTGATACCAAATGGAACCACAGGTACGTTCAGCTCCTTAGATAGGATTGCAAAGGACTTCTTAAACTCTCCCATCCTTCCCTCTCTACTCCTTACTCCCTCTGGAAATATCACAACATTCTTTCCGCTGTTAAGTACGTGAGCAAGGGTTTGAAGTGTCTCAGCTAGATTTTTATTTATATCCACTACTAAAACATTGGTGTTGTCAGCTATCCTCTTCATCTTAGGGGAATCAAAGTGCTTGACCTTAGCCATATAGTAGCTATTTTTCAATACATCATTTGGTAGAGCTTCATTTAATATGGCTCCGTCAGCAACACTTTGGTGGTTTCCAGCAAAGATAACCGGTGAATCAGATACATGCTCTACTCCTGATTTGCTGTGCTTTAAATAGAGTTTAAATATCGGCTTTAATAGTACCTTAGCCAGAATTCCAAGCTTATTGGATTTGGGCAGCTCTACCTCTATCTCCTTGTGAAGAATCTCCCCCCAGTTTACCCCTGTATCCACTATCTCATTGGAATGCTCCTCCAGATACCTAGCAAGCTTTTCAACTGTAGAATGCTCCAGAAGAAGTTCCTCATTTGCATCTACTCCAAAGGTACTCTCCAGGTAGGATAGAAGTTCCACAAGCTCCAGAGAATCCAGTCCTAAGTCCAGCTCTAGGTGTGCATTGGGAGCTACGCCCCTTCCCTTTACACTCTTCAGGTAATCGGAAAGTACTCTGTACTCCTCAAACTCAGGTTCCTCTATCTCCACTTCCTCTCTGTTCATACCATCCAGGAAGTCCTTCAGCATAAATCTTCTCACCTTCCCAAGCTTGGTCTTAGGGAGCTCCTCTCCCACTACCTCTATAGCCAGGATCTTTCTGTAGGCTGGAGCTCCGTTGTTGTACTTATCCACTACTCCCCACTTCAGGGTCTCCCTTATATTGGTTACTCCCTCATCCTTTACAGCCTGGAAGTTAGGATATACTACCGCTGTAAGAAGGTTGTTGTACTCGGTAACTGCCATCTCCTGGATCAGGTTGGT
>CAYSGC010000187.1:2455-5325 GCA_964430145.1 uncultured Fusobacteriaceae bacterium
CCAAATCCCTCATGGACCTTTTTAAATATCTTTCTGCTCAGGGAAAGGTTCTGGAACCTCTCACACAGACTAAACAGGGTTCTTGCCACCTTATTTGAGTTTATCTTATCCATTATTCCCTTGTGGAACATCTCATATAACCTAGGTACCCCTATTATCATGGTTATCCCATTGTTCTTAAGACACTCCCCTATAGCAGCCTTGGACATCTCCTTCAAGAATACCACCGTTGCTCCCTTGGAAAGGGGGATTATCCCTGCTCCCAGTAGTGGGAAGATGTGATGCATAGGAAGTATCGCCAGAACCGAGTCTGTAGACTTGTACACACCGTACTTATCCAGCCCCTCTACATTTACCAGGATATTGTCATATGTAAGCATTACTCCCTTAGGGTCCCCTGTAGTTCCAGATGTATAGAGCATAAGAGCTACAGCCTCTCTTTCAGGGTACTCCAGGTAATCTACCTCTCCCTCATAGCTGTTCTCTATCTCATCTACCACAACTACCTCTAGAGACACTCCTGTGTCCTCTATGGCCCTTCTTGTGACCTCCTCATTCTTTCTCGATGTAAGTATATACTTTGCATCTGCATCCCTTAAATAATATTCCAGGGACTCACTGTCAAAGCTCTCATCTAAGCATACACAAGTTCCCTTTTTATCCCATACAGCTAGGAACGAGTAAAGGAGTTCTGGTCTGTTTTCCATAAAGATTATTACTCTATCTTCCCTTTCAAGATCAAGCTTTTCCCCAAAGGACTTGGACCACTTTATCGTATCCTTGTATGATATATCGCTCCCATCATACTTTATTGCTGTTTTCCTAAAGTCTGTTACAAACTTCATTATTCCTCCCATTTTGTAATACACCTGTTATATTAACCTCAAAAGTTATTATAACATAAATAACAGGATAAAACAATTTTGTGAAGTTTTTGCATGTTTTATTATAATGCATTTTGAACCGTTCATCACAGCTTTTAAAGCCCTATTTTACAGGGATTCAATATTACATACCTCAAACCGCCATAATATTACAAGTGTTATCTAACCTTAATTATTTCTTAAATTATTTTTTCTCTAACCACTCATTGATCTGGTCTCTGACATCCCTGTTAAAATCCTCTGTACTTCTCTCTCCGCAGAGACTCTCCTCAAAGAACTCTATATCAACACGACCCCTCTTGGGCACTCTTCTTCCATACGGCATCAGATCATAGGCTCCCCTTATTCCAAAGGTTACAACTGGTACTTCCAGCTCCCTTGCAAGGATTGCAAAGGTCTTCTTAAACTCTCCGATCCTTCCGTCTCTGGTCCGTGCTCCCTCGGGAAATATTACAAGGTTTCCACCTCTTTGGAGGATCTCAGCAGCTTTCTGAAGGCTCTCCTTGATATTCTTATTTAGATTTACCAGAATTATATTTCCGTTTTCAGCCGCAAACCTCTTTATCCGTCCCTCGAAGTGTATATTTATAGCCATATAGTAGGTTTTTTTCCTTATATGAGGGGGAAGGATGGAGTTCAGCATGAAGCCGTCCAGGAAACTCTGGTGATTTCCTGCCAGTATACACGGTTTATCTGGGATATTTTCAATCCCTTTTAGCCTTAGATCTACATAGTATTTTAGAGGCAGCCAGGTAAAGAACTTCACCAGACCTCCTCTTATTAGAGGTGTAGGTAGATGTCCCTCCTTGCTTTTGGTCAGTATCTCCCTCCAGTTTATCTCCTCATAGGTGATCTCCTTTCTGTTTGCTGCCAGATACTCTGCAAGACTTTCCACTGTAGAGTACTCCAGCAAAAGGTTTTCAGCCACCGGGATCTTAAAGGTGTGCTCCAAGAAGGAGAGAAGCTCCACAAGTTCCAGGGAATCCAGTCCAAGATCCAGTTCCAGATGTGCTCCGGGAACCACACCTCTGCTCTTTACCTTCTTCAGATAATCGGCAAGAACTCTGTACTCCTCAAAATCAGGCTCCTCTACCTCCACCTCCTCCCTCTTCATTCCGTCCAGAAAGTCCTTCAGCATAAACCTTCTTACCTTACCCAGCTTAGTTTTAGGCAGTTCCTCCCCCACGACCTCTACACCCAGGATCTTTCTGTAGGTTGGGGCTTCATTGTTATACTCATCTATAGCCCCCCACTTGAGGGTCTCCCTTATATTGGTTATCCCCTCATCCTTCATCACCTGAAAGTTTGGATATATAACCGCTGTCAGAAGGTTATTGTATTCCGTAACTGCTATCTCCTGTATTAGGTTACTCTTTTTAAGTATGGAAGCTTCTATCTCCAGAGGATTGATATTCTTCCCTGTGGAGAGGACTATCATCTCCTTCTTTCTTCCAGTTACATAGAGCTTTCCGTCCCTTAGCTCTCCCAGGTCTCCCGTATGGATCCATCCGTCCACTACGGTCTCTGCAGTGGCCTCCGGCTTATTGAAATACCCCTTCATTATATGACGGCCCCTGGATAGGATCTCCCCGTCATCTGCTATCTTCAGCTCCGTTCCTGGAAGAACTATTCCTGCTGAACCGGGTACAACATGCCCCCTAGGTGTAAAGGAGATCATGGGAGACGTCTCCGTCATTCCATACCCCTCTATCACCTCCAGTCCCAGGGTGAGAAAGTCCTTGGCTATCTGTGGTTCCAGCTTAGATCCCCCAGATACAAAGAACTTTATCCTTCCTCCAAATCCCTCGTGGACCTTCTTAAATATTTTTTTGCTAAGCTCTAAACTTCCCGCTCTCTCGCACACCTTAAAGAGGAACTTGGCCACTCTTTTCCCCTCTATCTTCTCCATTATCCCCCTGTGAAACATCTCGTAGAGCCTGGGAACCCCTATTATCATGGTTATCCCGTTCTTCTGCAGGCACTCTC
>CAYSGC010000188.1:0-5314 GCA_964430145.1 uncultured Fusobacteriaceae bacterium
GTCTAAGAATATATAGCTGTCTCCCTTTTTTGCTTCCTTAGGAGCCATATGTTCCTCAGGAATTCTTATGTTTCCACTGGCACACCCTCCCAGGAGCATAAGAGTTGTTAGTAGTATTCCTGTTTTTTTCAACTTATCCACATCCCCTTTTACAAAAAATTTGAGTGGTAAAAACCACTCATCTAAGCATACTTTCCTTCTCTTAATTCTTCCCTCAATATATTTTCATAGTAGAAGTTGATATCATCGGATATGTCTGCCAGTATATCGCTCATATCAAATTCCAACATCTCATACATAGTCGCCATATCCCTCGAGTTCATAGCATCCTGCACCCCATTTAGACACCCCCTGAAATCTTCCAGTATCTCATCGAAGTTTTCATCTATGAAGTCGATAGCTGTATTCTCCTTTATGGAGAGAAGAACATTATTGCACCACTCAAGGCCTCCCACAATCTCAAAGAGAGATCCCAAAAGCTGCATATCGTCATCTATCTCTGCTTCAGTGCCAATAACCTCAAGGGATTCAAAGTACTTCTCTATAAACACCTTCATATCCTTGAGAGCTGTTAGGATGACGATCTTAGGAGTTTGTGTGACAACCTCCACAACATCTATCTTGTCTCCCATTATCATCTGATTATCAGCAAGAACCCTTCCGTTTACATAGATATCGCAGAGCATCTTTCCCTCTCTCTCCAGGATCTTATTTATCTCATCCATTATGAGTCCCAGACTCTTAAACTTCTTATTTTCAAAATTTATCTTCTTATTATCTATAAGTATATCCATACAATCTACTCCCCTCTAAAAAGCCAGGTCACTTGCAAGAGCTGTATTAGCCAAAGCAAATGCAAAGACTACTACCTTTTTAGAACTACCATCCCTTTCCAGTGAGCTTATCACCTCTTTTATGGTACTTCCAGTAGTCACTATATCATCTACTATGAGTATATTTCTTCCCTCTATACTAAGACTTCCCTGAAAACTTCCCAAAACATTTTCTCTTCTTAATTTGTCATCCTTTAACTTATGCATGGGCTGGGTATCTCTTATACGCTTCAACCTCTTATAGGCTATCCCTGCATGCTCCAATATATCCTCTACCTGATTATAACCCCTCTCCCTTCTCCTCGCACTACTTACGGGAACTGGAATTACAATGTCTATCTCTTCCTCCTTCACAATGGATCTCAGCAGATCCCCTACAAGTTTTCCAATAAATACTCCTATATACCTTCTCCTCTTTAGTTTAAAGGAGGCTATAAGCTTCTTTATATCCCTGTCATAATAGGTTGTATAGTAGAGGTTACCCCTCCTGTGAAGTTTTATCTTACCTGCTATTTTTTCATAGCAATTATAACACAAGTAGGAATCTTTGTCACAGCACCTTTCCCTGCAAATAGAACACTTAGAGGAAAAGATCAGGTCTCTAATACTCCGGTTTAAGCTCTTCATCTTTATCCAATACCTTAGCAGAGTACATCTCTGTATATCCGCAGTTCATACATATCTTCAGATAATATGTCCCCAACTCCAACTTGAATCCAGGTGTTTTTTCTGCACAGAAGGTAGTCTTCACCTGATATTTATCGTGTCCACACTTTAAGCAACTAAAATCCAAAACTATCACCCCATATTATATTTCTAGTCCATTCAAGCTCTTCACCTAGAAAGCTTACGAGGTCAAACCTCACTTCCAGTCCGAAAAGTTTCTTCCTTTCAATATACTCAAGAGCTGTAAGGTATATTCTTTCAGCCTTTCTTCTGTCTACAGCCTCTACGCCGTAGCCATAGGAACCTGTACTTCTATATTTTACTTCCACAAAAATAATGGTGTCACCCTCCATAAATATAAGGTCTATCTCCCCATGAGTTCCCATCACATTTCTCTCTAGGAAGGTAAGTCCCCTCTCCTCAAGGTATCTGAGAGCCACCCCCTCATAATGTCTTCCCTTTTTCCTTTTATTCATTCCGACACCCTTTAGCTTTTCTAGAAGTATATCCTATAAATTAAAGGATTTCAAATATACCGCCCCTTAAAAGCCCTTTTCATAGATTTTTTACAGGTTAATTTTAAGATTTTATAAGGTATCTTAACTTTTTAAACTAGGACTTCAGATTATCTAGCCCTCTATGAATCTAACTAAAAGAGGGTAGGCTTCAGAATGTTGCCCAGAAAGCTCATCCTGTGGCATTTGCAGGGACCATTCTCCAATATAGCTTCCCTGTGTGCCTTTGTTCCATATCCCTTATGCTTTTCAAATAGATACGCAGGAAACTTCCTTCCCTGCTCCACCATCATCCTGTCTCTGGTTACCTTGGCTATTATAGAGGCAGCAGCTATGGAAAGACTCTTCCCGTCTCCCTTTATCACAGGAAGCTGCTCCCTCTCATACTCCCTTATCTTGTGGTTCCCGTCTACAAGGGCCACCTTCCACTCTGCCCCCTTGTCCTCAACTTCCTCTATGGCCATTCTCATAGCCAGGAAGGTAGCATTCAGGATATTGATCTCATCTATTGTCTCAGCTCCTACAACTCCCACTCCCACATAGCAGTTCTCCACTATCACATCATAGAGAGCCTCTCTCCTCTTCTCCGTGAGCTTCTTGGAGTCGTTAATCATCTCAAACTCCGGTACTATACTTTTTATCTTAACTGCAGCTGCTACCACAGGACCTGCAAGAGGTCCCCTTCCAGCCTCATCTATTCCAATTACCTCACCGTACTCCAGGTCAAACTCATGCATCTCCATAATCTATCTCCTGTCTTTAACTAATTATTTATTATTCCTTCCCTATCCTACTCAAATCCAGCTTGAGGTTTTTGGCTACCCCCTGGAAATCTTCCGGGATATCTCCAACTACCACCATCTCTTTACCGGTTATAGGGTGAGTGAATTCAAGCTTGTATGCGTGAAGCATCTGCCTCTTAGCTTTCTTAGATGGGCTTCCATAGACCTCATCTCCAAGAATTGGATGGTTCAGGCTCTTCATATGTACTCTGATCTGGTGGGTTCTTCCAGTCTCTATCCCTACTTCCACAAGGGCGAATCCCTCTACCTGCTCTACTACCCTGTAGTTTGAGATAGCCTTCTTACCATTTTTATCCACAACAGCCATCTTCTTTCTGTCCTTTGGGTTTCTTCCAATAAGATTTTCTATTCTTCCCTCGTGTTCCCTAAAGTTCCCCTTACAAATACATACATAGGTCTTATCTATGGTCTTTTCCTTAAACATATCTGTAAGCTTTAGGTGAGCTTCATCGTTTTTAGCTATTATTATAAGACCACTGGTATCCTTATCCAGCCTGTGGACTATCCCCGGCCTTATTACTCCATTTATCGTAGAGAGGTCCTTTATATGATACATAACGGCATTTACAAGGGTCCCTGTATAGTTTCCCGGAGCTGGATGAACCACCATATCCGGCCCCTTATTTATGATGACCATACTCTCATCCTCAAACACTATATCTATAGGAAGGTTTTCTGCCTCTATATTTAACACCTCATCCTCAGGTATCCTTACGACAACTTCCTCGCTTCCCTTAAGCTTATTCCCGCTCTTAACCTTCTTCTTTCCCTCTATGTATATGTCGCCCTCATCGATGAGCTTCTTTATATAGGATCTCGTCATTCCTTCCAGGGTTTCCTCTAGGAAAGCATCTAACCTCTTCCCCTTTCCCTCCTCACCGGGATAAAGGGTTTCTACCGCCTTGTATTCCTTCATTGTTACACCTCTTTACTTTTTTTGTAAAATACAATATAATTTAATGTGAAAATTCACAACTTTAAGAACAAACACTCTCTTTTAGACATAAATCGTTAGGAGGCCATTTTAAATGACCAGATTAAATAATTATATCATTAACCTTCTTAAAAAGAAACTTAATACAGAGGAGATCAAGGAGGAGAACTTAAAGATCCTGAATAAGGGAAAGTTTGCCAATGCCTTTGTATATAGGTACACAGACTCTGAGTACGACTACACTATAAAGGACTTCTACCACTGCCCCTTCGTTGTAAGAGTCTTATTTGGAAGGGTTATGGCAAAGATAGAGTACAGCACCCTGAAGAAGCTAAGCGGAATTAAGGGTATAGCTCCAGAGGTACATATGCTCTCTCCATTCACCATTGCCTTTAGTTATGTAAAGGGAAAACCGTTAAAGGCCTATGATGATGGAAGTAACCCTGTCCCTGTGGAATTCTTCCACAAGATGGAAACCCTGGTGGCTGAGATGCACGACAGAAACATCGTCCACCTGGATCTGAGAAACCTGGGAAATATCATAAGAGGTGAGGACGGGAACCCATACATTATAGACTTCCAGTCCAGCATCAGTACGAAGCACCTACCTGAAAGGGTGAGAACTATCCTGGAAAATTCAGATATCTCTGGAATATACAAATCGTGGAGGAGTGTCTGCTGCGAACCCCTTCCCGGGGATAAGACGGAGTTTCTGGACGAATTCAACAACATCAGAAAACTATGGGTTCTGAGGGGATATCCCATCTCAAGAGCCATTAAGAAGATCAAAAAGAAAATTAAGAAGAAAAGAAACGGTTAAACCTTCCATCTGGGAGGTTTTTTATTTAGTTAATTTCTTTTGTCATCTAAAAAATAACAAAGATAAAGAGGTATTCTCAGTTTCTTCTTGTTCTTTCTTTGCTTGTCCAAAGAAAGAACCCAAGAAAAACCCCCTCTTTCCAAATGTTTTCCGGGTAATATTATTCCCCTACGCCCTTTATCAGCTACAGTCCTCGACTTCGTCTTGCGGAATTTAATCTGTTGTACGGTCTAGTAAAAACGTTTTGCCTAAAGCTTCACCAACTGGAAAGAGGAAAAAATATAAAACGGGGTTCATAGTCGTTGGGCTCCCCACCGAAGAGCTACTTCGTTCCGTCGAACTTCTTCAGGCTCTGTAGAGAGCCCGGCAAAGGAAGGAAAAATATGTACTTACTCCAAAAGACAATTATGAATTCCTAGATCTTGGTGTGAAACAAGGAGTTAATTTTAACGACTATGTTTCACCACAACGCTTTAGCGTTGCTCGGGATCCCAGTCAAAACTTTGACTGAGTACTGAAAAACGTAATCATGAATATCATTGTTTTTAAGCAAAAGTACCTCGCTCTCTTTAAGAGAGTGAAATATTTTTTTAAGAAGTTTAAGACATTATAAAAAAGAAGAGCCCTATAGGGCTCCCCTCTAATTAATAATGACTATTTAGTTTGCGTAATTAATTACTTCTGGAAATATCTCTCTAGTAGTCCTAGGAATGCTCTTCCGTGTCTTGCCTCGTCCTTTGCCA
>CAYSGC010000189.1:0-5304 GCA_964430145.1 uncultured Fusobacteriaceae bacterium
TAGCTTACGGAGAGTGGGGAGATTCACCTCACTACTTTAAAAGAACTGAAAAGTAGTAAAAAGCAACGTGAGGTTGCATCCTAATAATCATTTGGAACACCTATTATTTTACAAAATTTTTAATAAATTTGATACTTTGCTTAATAATAAAAAAGGGAGAAAAACCATATTGGTTTTTCTCCCTTTAATTTTAATTACGATAATATCTATGATAGCAGAATACTAATCTAAAAATAGTTCAGCCAGGTACTTAGCGACCCCATCCTCGTCGTTGGTCTCAATAACCTCGTGATCTGGAAGGGATTCCTGAAGCTTATAGTTACAGTTCCCCATGATAAGCCCCTTTCCTACAGAAGAGAGCATGTCCAGATCGTTAAGGCCGTCTCCAAAAGCTACAGCTTCTCCTATGGAGATTCCCTCCTTAGCAAGGATCTCCTTGATAGCTGCTCCCTTGGAAACACCTCTCTGCATGAGTTCCAGGCAGTTTATTTGAGAGAGGGTAACGTTGAGCTTTCCCTTGAACCTCTCGATGATGTTCTCCTCAAAGGTTCTCAGTTTTTCACTGTCATTGCAGATATAGAAAAACTTGGTAACCTCCTCTCCTGAAATTTCATTGAAATCCTTCTTTATATGGGTGAAGCCAGATTCCTTGTGAAACTCTTCAGCTTCCTCTAACTCCTCCTCCACAAACCAGTGGTCATTTTGATAGATACTCCTGTGAAACTCTTCTTCCATAGGGAAGGAGATGATCTCTCTTGCAAGATCAGCAGGAATATTATGGGAGAATATCTCGTTGTCGTGCTCATCGTGGATCTTAGCCCCATTTGAAGTAATAAGAAAGGAATCCAATCCCAGCATTCTCTTGAAGGCTACAGCATCCCTGTGGTGCCTTCCTGTGGCGATAAAGACCTTAACTCCTTTAGCGTGTATCTTTGATATTATTGTTTTAGTGTACTCTGAAATAGTGTGTTTTGAATTTAGAAGTGTACCATCTAAATCACAGATTACAGCCTTATACATGTTGTGCACCCCTTTATAATTTATTAATCTTATCCTCTAACTCCCTCCAAAACTCAAAAAAGTTTTCCTGGAAGAAGGAGTAGTTATCCCTTAGGTTATGAATGCTTTTGTCCACATTATTTTCTCTGGAGATCCGCCTTGAAATTCTGGATAAAGTTCTTTCTATAAACTCCAGATCTCCATAGTTTTCAAACCAGTTTTCCTCTATCATGTGATCCACTACACTTCTTGATTTAGCAGGTATATACTCCACATTTTTTGAGAGCTCAGAGTAGAGATACTCACAGTGGAGCTCAAGAGGTTCTCCCTTGAGAAGGTGCCAGTTTTTAGACAGAAAGTGATCGTAGTATATATCTACAATGATTCCTGAGTATAGACCATAGGAGGAAAGAGCTCTCTTAGCTTTTTCCACAGCAGAGGTGGAGTCTGTGAGGGAGTCCAATCTTCTGTGAAACTTGATCCCCTCTACCATATCCTCTGGAAGGGAGAGTTTGTGAGGGAGCCCCTTATAGAAATCCCCACAGATATTTCCCAGGAGGAAGAGGGAGGAACCCTCCTTAAAAAAACTGTGTCCCAAAAAATTCATATTAACTCCTTTCAGCATCAAACCTAACTAATTATACATTATTTAGGATAAAGGTGCAGTTGATTTTACATTAAATTTAACTTTTTAGAGACAGCTGTATAGAACTCCACACCCTTAAGGAGAACCTCCTCATCAAAGTTGAACCTGGAGTTGTGAAGGGGGGCTGTAAAGCCCTTCTCCTCATTATGAGTGCCAAGGAAGACAAAGAGGCCTGGAACGGCTTCCTGGTAGTATGAAAAATCCTCAGCTAACATAAGAGGCTCTATATCCGGCAGGTCGATGAGATCCTCTACCCTGGAAAAGAGCTCGGAGTCATTGATTACCGGAGGATACTGGATATCTATATGGGTATTTATCTTGACTTTGTAGGACCTCTCAAAACCCTCGTTGATCTCTTCTATCCTTTCAAGGATAGTATCCAAGACCTCCCTTGAAAAGGTCCTGATAGTTCCCTCTATTCTTGTTTTTTCAGCAATGATATTTCTAACGGTTCCCCCTTCTATTTTACCAAAGGTTATTACAGACTGGGAGAGGGGTGAGAGGCTTCTTGAGACGATGGACTGATAGGCCTCCAGCAACTTTGCCGTTACCAGGATTGAATCTACCGAAGTGTGTGGCATAGCCCCGTGACCACTTCTTCCAATGATATCTATATTAATCTCTGTGGGTTGAGCCATCATAGCGCCCCTTCTTGAAGCGATAAGCCCCTCCTGAATCTTAGGGAAGAGGTGGATTCCGAAGATGCTTGAGACCCTGTGCTTCATAAGAAGTCCTTCATTAACTATATCCTTAGCTCCTCCCGGCCCCTCCTCAGCAGGCTGGAAGATGAGAAGGATATTTTTCTTGAAGGTATCATAGTTTTTTAAGGTTTTGGCAAACCCCAGAAGCATAGCCATGTGACCGTCGTGGCCGCATGCGTGCATAAACCCCTCGTGGGTGGATGAGAAGGTGCAGCCAGTCTCCTCTGTCATAGGGAGTGCATCTATATCCGACCTGAATGCTACTGTTTCAGAGGCTTCAGCATCGATATAGACATAGACTCCAGTAGTGCAGATCTCCTGAGGGTTATACCCCATTCTTGAAAGCTCCCTCTTCAGATACTCCTGAGTCTTTACCTCGTGGTAGCCTGTTTCAGGAATTTTATGAAGCTCCCTTCTAAATCTTGTTATCTCATTTAATAAATTTATACCCATTAATTCCCCCTTTAAGCTAAATTCTATAAAAACTAAAAATATTTTAAAGAGATTATAGAGTTCTGAAATGGAAAAAACAAGGATAAAATATTTATTTGGAGGAAAGGTAAATTTTTTAGTTGTAGGAAGGGAGCTTCAGGCAAGTAAAAACAGAATATTCGGAAGTGACATTTAATTTGTATATTGTAATGATATATATTGTGTATTTTTAATTGGAGCAATAGTCAAATATACTGATACGAAATTAAATAAAAAAGTTTAGAGAGATAGAGGTTGCAAAGCTTATCAGTAGTTGTGTGGAGGACTGGCAGGTCCGCTGAAGCATAGTGAAAGGAAGGTTTGCCGAAGTGAAATTTTGTGCCGTAAATTTTGCTGGGGCTGTAGTTAAGAGCTGCAGAACTGTCATTATTCTTTGGGGATAATGGGGAGCTATTCGTACTTAACTATGATTTTTTGTAATTATAAGTTGGTAGGAATTTCCCTGCCGACTTTTTTTGTATTTAGCGAATTAAAAAAGGCAGTCTAGACCGGCAGTTAAGAAAGGAAGGTTAAGGGAGAAGATACTTTCAGATAGAGTAGGAACAAAGAGAGTGGAAAAAATTGGATATGAATGGAGAAGGGAGTAGCTGGGCTGAGAGGTATAGATAGTATAATCCTAGTGACTCTGAGTCCACATGAAATAAACTCCGAAAATATTTCAAAAAAAATTGATGCTTCGGGTGAAGCTAGTGTTAATATAGATATGATAAGCCAGACCATTATGGGTGATGGAGGACTGAACCTTTCCTTCGACTCCTTAGATAGAGGTATGAAGCTTCGTGAGGAATCCATTGGAGGGATAGGGGAGGTAACCGCCCTCTATTTACTGAGAAATCCACCTTTGCTCTGGCAAGGGAATTTAACTTATAGAATATATTAGGAGGCAAGTATGAGATTTGAAAAGTATCATGGACTTGGAAATGACTTTATTATATTTAATATGAAGGATCTAGAAGAAAGAGATCTGGCGGAGCTGGCTAGAAAGGTATGTCACAGAAACTTTGGAATTGGTGCCGATGGAATGATTGTATATGAAAGGGATGACCGTGGAATAGTGATGAACTTCTACAATGCTGATGGAACCACAGCTCCCATGTGCGGTAATGGAATAAGGTGTTTTACCCATTATATGAAGAATAACGGCCACTTTACAGGGAACAAAGTTAGGGTGCAAACGGGAGCAGGAGAGTTGGAGGTAGTTGCCACTGAGGAGAGAGAGTTTATGGTAAGGGTTAATATGGGGAAGCCAAGTTTTGGAGGAAGAACCATCCCAATAGATTTAGATACAGAGGAGTATATAGAGGAGGAGCTTGATGTAGAGGGGCTGAAGATAAAGGTATCCTCCCTCTTTATGGGAACAACCCATACAGTGATCTTTGTGGAGAGCCTGGAGGAGGTAGATATAGCAAGTCTGGGTCCTAAGATAGAGAAGCACTCTATGTTTCCTGTGGGAACCAACGTGAACTTCTGTGAGGTGAAATCCAGGGAAGAGATACATGTAGCGACCTGGGAGAGGGGAGCTGGGATGACCCTGGCCTGTGGAACGGGAGCCTGCGGAGCAGCGGTTATAGGAAGGAAGCTTGGGAAGATCGGAGAGAGTGTTAAGGTGGTAGTCCCAGGAGGGGAGATGTATATAGAGGTAGGAGAAGAGGTCTTTATGAAGGGACCAAGTGTAAAGATAGCAGAGGGGGAGTTCCTTCTGTAATAGAAGTTTGATGTAAAGTCGGTTAAAGGGAATAAAAAGAACGAGAGTCTAAACGATGCTCTGAAACTCTGGATTGCAGCACATAATTTTAAGGAAGAGGAAAAGTAAGAAGAGGTTTCGAAACTCTTCTATATATTATAGAAAGAGGATGGGTGAACTAGAGTTAGAAAACTACAGAAGAGACTCTGCAATCCTTATTCAGGTTTTAAGAGATATAAATGAAAGGGATAGAGCTACGGATCATAATCAGAAAGTGGGGCAAGAGTTAAGATGATAGAGGAGTTAATAACTTAAAAAACAAGGTTGTTACCCTAAATAACAATGTTTATCTTAAATCTTTGATGAGATATACGGTGAAGTGATTTTTCATGGGCCCTTTTATGTACTTTTGAAGTACTCTAACTTTACTAGTGAGAGTTCACTCACCTTTGCAATGAGGTTTTTAGAGAGGGGTGAGGTAGCAGTTGTACCTGAAGTAAAGGGGTGTATGGGGATCAGAGTTTGGAATTTTTTAGGGAGGTCGAAAAGAGGGTAAGGGTGTTTATAAATAGGAAAAATGTCAAAAAAAGTAAGGAAAAGGGCACAGAAATAGTGCTGTGCCCATTTTTTTTTTGGCTTTTTTAAAAAAAATTAAAAAAGAGTTGACGAAATATTAAAAGGATGGTATTATACTTCTTGTCCGCGAGAAACAGCGAGACGAAAACAAAACGGAGCATAGCGCAGCCCGGTAGCGCACCTGCCTTGGGAGCAGGGGGTCGCAG
>CAYSGC010000190.1:0-5285 GCA_964430145.1 uncultured Fusobacteriaceae bacterium
TCCATGAAGCTTGTGGGGAGAAAGCACGACCTCATCCCCATAAGGATAAGCAACTCCAGGAGGGCAAAGCTTCCCAAGGGGGCCCTCTTCAGCCTGGTGGACAGCGAGACCGGGGAAGAGCTCCTTATAGAAAACCTCAAAAAGGATATTAATATAGAGGAAGCCGACATAAGGGGAGGGCTCACCATAGATGTAGAGGGGGACTATGTGAGGGAGCTCTCTAATTTTTTTAGGATGAGGAGATAGAGATGAAGAAGTTATTATTTTTGATCCTCCTTGTCTCCCACCTGGCCCTAGGCCGGGATATACTCATTGGAGACAGGATAAACCTGCTGATCTCAGGGACCAGCGAGGATAAGATTCGTGAGGCCTTCCAGGCCTTTGAGATAGAGGATATAAGAGAGACTGAGAAGGGAAAAGTGGTTACTCTCAGAAGCTACCACCCCGGGGAGCAGGTGGTGGAGATAGGGGACAAGAGACTGGTATTCAACGTTAAATCCTCCCTTGAGGAGGGGGAGAAGGATATCTATTCGGATCTCTCAGATGGCAGCGGAAGGATACTGACTAAAGGAAGGTTCCAGTGGCTCTTTGCAGGGGGAGTCCTCCTGGGTCTAAGCTCTCTGATATACCTGTTAGTAGGAGTTATAGGCAGGAGGAAAAAGAAAGAGGAGCTTAGCCCAAGGGAGAGGTTCTATGGGGGACTGGAGGACCTCGGTGAAGAGTATACCTATGATATCAGCTACCTCACAAGGGAGTATGCAGACCACCTCATGGGCTCCAACCTCCTCTCGGGAAGATATGAGAAAAGCGAAGGGGCTCCCAAGGAACTCCTACACTTTTTAGGGGAGCTGGACAGGTTAAAGTTCGCCAGAAGGAGTAAGGGAGACCGGGAGGAGCTCAAGGGCAGGGCCAGGGAACTCATAGGGTCCATAGAGAGAACCTGCAATATCGGAGAAGTAAAGGAGGGGAACAATGTTTAAATTTCAATCACCCTACTTCCTTCTCCTCCTTCCCCTTGTGATCTACCTCCTTCTGAGGAGGGAGAGGAGGGGAGCCATAGAGGTAGCCAGTATAAAGACGGTGCGTAAAAGAGTCAAGAAAAGCAGGAAGGACCTTATAGGTAAGTTCCTCATCTACTCCTCCATGGTTATCATGTGTCTGGCCCTTGCCAGACCCCAGAGCATAAGGGAGAGGAGAAATATAGACAGGGAGGGGATAGATATCGTACTGTCCCTGGATCTTTCCAGGTCCATGCTTCAGGAGGACTTTAACCCCAACAGGCTGGAGGCAGCCAAGAAGGTTCTTGTTAAGTTTGTAGAGGGAAGGCCCGATGATAGGATCTCCCTTGTTATCTTCGGTGGGGAGGCCTACACCAAGATCCCCCTCACCCTGGACCACCCTATGCTGGTAGATACTATCCAGAAGCTTCAGATAGGAGATATCACTAGCAGCGACAGAACAGCCATAGGTATGGGGATGGGCGTGGCCATCAACAGGATAAAGGACTCCCAGAGTACCTCCAAGGTGGTTATCCTTCTTACAGACGGTGAGAACAACTCCGGTGCCATGAGCCCCATGGCTGCAGCCAACATTGCCAGGGAGCTGGGAATAAAGGTATATACAGTGGGAATTGGAGCCAGGGAGCTCATTGTTAATGGCTTTTTCGGAGGACGAAAGGTAGAGAATACGGAACTGGATGAGGACCTTCTCGTGAGGATAGCAGAGCTCACCCAGGGAAGGTACTACAGAGCTTCAGATGAGGAGGAGTTTGAGAGTATATTTAAGGAGATAGATGCCCTGGAAAAGGTGAAGATAGAGGATACCTCCTTCTTCGACAGGAGGGAGCACTACATTCCCCTTATCAGGATCTCTATGATCCTCCTCCTTCTGGGAATCATCTGCCGATACCTGCTCTTTATAAGAATACCCTAGGAGGATGAAATTTGGAATTTGGAAATATAAGGGATACTGCCTACGGGGTTGTCCTCCTTCTGGGAGGGATCTCCCTGGTAGCGGGAATCATTAAGAAGAAAAAGATTATAGAAGCCCTGGACATTGGAAGATTAAGGGCTACAGAATATGGAAGGATTCTATCCCTCCTTCTGGGAACAGCTCTCATCTTCCTGGCCCTTCTGGCCCCCCAGAAGCTTGAGAGGGAGAGAAGGGTAAAGACCCAGGGGCTCAGTATATATATTTTGGTGGATATATCCAGGTCCATGCTGGCTGAGGATGTATATCCCAACAGGATAGAGGCTGCTAAGACCACTCTGAGAGAGGTTATAGGCAGTCTTCAGGGGGACAGGGTGGGAATCATCCCCTTCTCCTCCAGTGCCTATATACAGATGCCCCTTACAGACGACTACAATATTGCAGGAAACTATATCGACGTAATCGACACAAGGCTGATCTCCGGGGGAGGAACGGATCTCCTCCAGGGACTGAGGTTGGCCAACACCTCCTTCGAGGAGATCGGAAGCCAGAATAAAATTGTACTCATCATCTCCGACGGGGGAGAGGAAGAGAGGGGAGCCCTGGAATATGCCAAAGCCAACAAGATCAGGATCTTCTCCATGGGAGTGGGAACCTCCAAGGGAAGCGTCCTTCCCAACTACGACAATGGTGTTAGGAAGGGATTCATCACCGACTCCAGTGGAAATACCGTTGTGAGCAGGATCAATGAATCCTTCCTTCAGAAGATGGCTCAAGATACCGGGGGAGGCTACTACAGGATCGACAATCTCAGCAGGAAAAATACCTTTACAGAGGATATTTCCTCTATAAATCGAGAGGAAGGGGAGGAGCAGGTATTAAGGATCTACAAACACTACTACCAGATACCCCTCCTCCTGGGATTTCTCCTTATCCTTCTGGGGATAAATATCAAGGGAGGTATAGCAGATGAAGAGGAAGATTAGTGGAATTCTCCTTATTCTCTCTCTTACTCTGATCTTCCTGGGATATAGGTCCATGAGGGAGACCCTTCTCATATCCAGGGGGAACAGCCTCAGTCTGAAGGAGAGGTATATAGAAGCGGACAAGGTCTTTAAGGAGGCAGCTGTCAGGTACTCCTCCAAAACAGCCCAGAGAAACAGGGGAGTCAACCTCTACAACGGTGAGGAATATGAGAAGCTCATAGAGAGCGGAAGGGGAGAGAAATTCCTCAGGGGAAATGCCCATGCCTACCTGGGGGAGCAAAACCCCAAGAAGATGAAGGAGCACTATGAGAGTGCCCTGGAGGAATACAGGAAGGCTATGAAGGGCTCAGGGGACATAAATATCAAAAAAAATTATGAGATTGTGAGCAGAAGGTTAGAGGATATGAAGAACAAGAAAGAGAAACAGCAGGAAAATAAGAAGGACCAAAAACAAAATAAAGATCAGCAGGAGCAGGATAAAAGGAACAACGATCAGAAGCAGCAGCAAAAGGAACAGCAACAGGAAGATTCCGGCAAGGATAAGCAGGAGAACTCCCAGGAGAATAAGAAACAGAATAAAGGATCGGAAGATCAAAACCAGGAACAGGGAAAGCAAGATAGGGGAGAAAACACAAGTGGGAGCTCCAATAAACCAGATAGTGATCCAGAGAAGGGGCAGCTCCAGAGAGGTGAGGCTCCAGAGGAGACAACCCAGAGAAGGGAAGCCCTTACAATACTTGAGAGATTGGAGGGAAGCGAGGAGCAGGCCTTTAAGAACAATGAAAGACTTGAAAGGATAGGAGGTGAGGAGGCCCATGAAGCCTGGTAAAAAGTTAATACTGTTCCTTCTCCTCTGCATAACCAACCTCCTCTATGGGGAGATCTTTATAGAGGCAGACAGGAGCAGGATAGCTGTGGGGGAACCCTTCAATCTGAGGGTAACCATGGAGGGGAAGATGAAGTATGATATTGAAAACATAGAAAACTTCAGACTTCTCAGCCACTACAGCAGCAGCAACAGATCTATAATAAACGGAAAAAGTTCCTCCTCCTATACAGACACCTACCAGGCCATGGCCCTCAGGGTTGGGAGCTTCCCCTTGAAGGCAGTTGGAGGAGGCGAGAAATCCAATACTATAAGTATCCAGGTGGGTGCTCAGAGTGCTACACCTGTGTCTGAGAAGAAATACTTCATCCAGATTACTCCAGAGAGGGAGGACTACTACTTTGGGGAGAAGATCCCCTATACAGAGAGCCTGGTTACAACTGTGAGCCTCCAGGATATCGATTACCTGGAGAGACCATCCTTCGGGGACATCTCAATTACAGATGTGAACCCTGGAAGAAGGATCGGAGCCATTCAGAACAGGACCAAGGTAGGAGACAGAGAGGCCCTCAATATAGTTCTCTATCAGGGAATACTGGAGCCCAGCTCCAGCGGCTCCAGGGAGATAGGAGGTTCTGTGGTGAGGGTTTCTGCAGAGGGGAGGGACTTCTTCTCCAGGCACTCTGAAAACCTAGCAGGAGAAAGGAAAAAGATCAATATCCTTCCCCTGCCAGAGGGAGCTCCCGCAGACTTTAAAAATATTGTGGGAACCCTGGAGGGAACCTCTACTTTGGACAGGAGCAGTGTGGCTGTGGGAGAAGCGGCTACCCTTACAGTGGACCTCTCTGGAAGTGGAAACCTTTCCAGCCTGAAGGAGATAATCTCCAGGAGGAGTTCGGACTTCAGCATCTATGAAAACATAGTGAACCAGGAGGAGTGGATAGAGGGGGATAGCTACCAGAACAGAAAGGTATTCCAGGTGGCCTTTATTCCAAAAAAATCAGGAAGGTTAAGGACTCCGGAGATATCAATCCCCTACTTCGACACCAGGGAGAGGAAGTACAAAAACTTTGTAGTGGAGAGCAGGGAGATAGAGGTGGACGGAGATCCGGCAGTTGTCCAGGGAGGAACTCCCGTGTTGCCACAGGTCACTGCCTCTACAGAAAGTGTGGAGATCTCTGTGATCCCCGAGCCACTTCCAGAGTCCACCCACAAGAACTGGGTAATTATAGCTCTGGCCTCCCTTGTGATTATCCAGGGAGGAGTAATCCTATACCTCCTAAGAGATAGGTTTAGGAAAGGTAGAGGGAGAATATACTCCATAAAAAACCTCAAGAGGAGCAAAAATAACCAAGAGTTCTATGAAAACTACTGTACCTTCATGAAGGAGAGATACAACTTCAACCCCAAGACCCAGAGTGGTGAGAGGCTGAAGAGTAGACGGCTCCAGAGTATCCACAGGAAGGTAGAGGAGAAGAGATTTAGAGGGGAGGAGATAGACAGAAAAAAAGTAGTAGATGAGCTCCTAAGGGATCGGTCTGCTG
>CAYSGC010000191.1:0-5269 GCA_964430145.1 uncultured Fusobacteriaceae bacterium
ATAACTAAAAAAAGCACTGTGGAGTGCTTTTTTTAGAGGGGTTTTACTCTGAAGATGATAATCTCATTTTCCTCGGGAGTAGTGCTTATAAAGTCCAGGGTATTGCTGTCCTCATACTTTACCCTGGTGACTCTGCCTATAAACTTACTCTGATTATCCAGGGTGATAACAAGAAGATCGTTGATCTCCTCTACCCCGTTGACAATCCCTACAGAATCAAACTCCAAGAGCTCCCACTTTCCCTCAATAAGAACTCTTCTCCCCTTTAAAAGTTCTCTCAGCTCATTTAGATTCATACTCCACCTCCTTGTATAAACTTACTATTCAAAGGGTTTAAATCCTTTTTAGTTACTTGAGAGGCAATAAAAAAAGCACCCAATGGGTGCTTTAACTTTACTTTATTATGCAGATACTGCCTGAGGAGACTTCTTGTAAAAGATAAGTCCTCCAAGAGTTGCTGCTATAGAGATCAGCATGTAGCTTGGATTTGAGATAGTAGCGTAGATCCCTATGGAAAGTCCTCCAATAATTGCCAGAATAGGAATTACCGGGTATAGAGGAACCTTGTATGGTCTCTCCAGGTTTGGCTCCTTCTTTCTCAGGATGATTACTCCCATAAATACAAGGGTGTAGAATACCCAGAAAAGCGCCACTGGAACATCTCCAAATACATCTGCATTACCTGTAACAAACATAGCTGCCAGGTAACCCATTACCAGTATAAACATAAGTCCGCAAGATCTCATAGGCTGCTCTGTAGCCTCATCTATCTTTGAAATATACTCGCTTGCAGGGAAGTGTCCCTCACTTGCAAGGATATATGGTACTCTTGTAGATACAAGGGTAAATCCGTTAAGTCCTCCAAAGGCTGATACCATGATTCCCAGGAATACAAACTTTGCACCAATAGGACCAAGAAGCTGATTAGCTACTCCAAACATTCCCTGCTCCACTAGCTGCTCAGCTGGGAATACCTTTAAGAGAGCTATATTAAGCAGTGTATAGATTAAAGTGATGGATCCAAGTCCAAGGATAATAGCCTTAGGCAGATCCTTCTTTACATTTTTAAGTTCTCCAGAGATGGTACCCACATAGATCCAACCGTCGAAAGCAAACATTACAGGTACAAGAGCCATACCAAATAACAGAAGTGGAGACTCTGTAGATGTTTTAGCTGCCTCAGACATTGCAAATACACCCTCTGGGTTGTTGTTTGACATAAATCCAAATACAGTTATAACAGCAAGGGGAATAATCTTAGCTGCAGTAGCTATAGTCTGTACAATTCCACCAGCTTTTTTTGTAAATGTGTTTGTGGCAAATACAACAAGTATCGCCGCCACAGAGATTCCCATATGAAGGGTAGTAGTTGCTTCTACTCCCATGAACTCCATGGTAAATACTGCAAAGTAGTATGCCAGGATAGCTACAATTGCAGGACAGTAGATAACAGCCTGAGCCCAACCTACCATATATGCTACCTTATCGCCGTAAACCCTTCTTATCCATGCAATGATTCCTCCCTTTTCAGGAACTGCCGCACCAATCTCAGCTGCTGTAAGTCCTGAAAGGATTGAGATAACCCCTGCTGCAATCCATGCTGCCACTGTAATCTTCGGGTTCATACCTGAAGCCACGATTACCGGCGCTGCTTTAAAGAAGATTCCGATACCGATTACAATTCCTACTACCATTGAAAAAGCTACAGAAAATCCGTACTTTCCCTTTAACTTTTCTGCCATACTTCCATCCTCCCATATTCTCTTTTAAGTAACTACCTATCCTGGTTCAACATCTGACTTCTTCTCTACTTGTCACCTCTGTGACGCTACACTATCCTTATAGATGTTGACCTGTAAAATAAGTATTGTAAATTATTTCTACAATAATATCATAAAAGCTGGAAAAAATCAAGAAATAGCATTCAAATTATTCATAGTTTCCAAGTACAAGCATTTAAAAAATTAATAACATGTTTGTATTACAGACAATTAAATGGAAACGCTTGTTCGGAAGCTGGAGATAAAAATATTTGTTGTTGTAATATCAGAGGGGAGTGCTATAATCATAGCCAAGGTTAGAAAGTTATTTTAAGGAGGAAGGATGAAAAGAGTTATTTTGATGTTGGCAATGGTTGTATTGGGAGGGTGTATGGGTAGAAATACCGTAGACACCAAGGATGCCGATATAATCATTAAAAATGGAACGGTGCTTACTATGAACGGAGAGAGAGAGATAATCCCAGAGGGAGTAGTTGTAGTTAAGGGAAACAGAATAGTTGAGGTAGGGGGAGCGGAGCTTGCCAAGGAGTACTCGGCTAAGGAGGTAGTAGATGCAGACGGGGGAATAGTGATGCCCGGGATGATAAATACCCATACCCATGTATCTATGACGGTGTTTAGAAGTCTGGCTGACGATGTCCCTGACAGACTAACCAGATATATCTTCCCATTAGAAAATATGATGGTATCCAAGGAGATGTCATACCTGGGAGCCCTTCACGGAAGTATAGAGATGGCCAAGGGTGGAGTAACTACAATGGTGGATATGTACCTCTATGAGGAGAGTGCAGCAGAAGCTGTAAAGGAGATTGGTCTTAGGGGGATAATGACCCAGAATATAATAAAGTATCCTACAGCTGACGGTAAGGACGGAGCTGCTAAGATAGAGCTTGCCAAGGAGTTTATAGAAAAGTATAGAGGTGATGAGCTTATTACTCCGGGGTTTGGTCCCCATGCACCGCATACAGTAACCAAGGAGGATCTGGAGATTATAAGGGATCTTTCCAAGGAGTATAACCTTCCAGTTTCCATGCACGTAGCTGAAACACAGAAGGAGTTTGATAAGTTTAAGGCTGAATATGGTATGACACCGGTAGAGTACCTGGATTCCATAGGCCTATTAAATGAAAGGTTTATAGCTGCACACTCAATCTTTGTAACTGACTCGGATATAGAGCTTATGAAGAAGAGGGATGTGGGGGTAGCTCACAACATGGTTGCCAATATAAAGTCTGCCAAGGGAGTGTCCCCGGCACTTAAGATGCATGATGAGGGACTAAGAGTTGGTCTGGGAACAGATGGCCCTATGAGCGGAAATACACTGGATATAATAGGACAGATGGGATATGTGGCTAAGGTGCACAAGCTTGCAAATAAGGACAGATCTGTAATGCCTCCTTTAAAGGTAGTGGAGATGGCGACCATCGGAGGAGCCAGAGCAATCCACAGAGAGGATGAGCTGGGATCTCTGGAGAAGGGGAAGCTTGCAGATATAGTTATTGTAGAGACGAAGTCTGCTAATATGGTTCCTATCTACAACCCGTATTCAGCACTGGTTTACTCAGCCAATGCATCCAATGTAGATACAGTTATTGTAAATGGTAGGGTGATAGTAAGGGAGAAGGAGCTTCTTACATATGATGAAAGGAAGTCCAGAGAGATGATGAAGGAGTTTAGTGAGAGGGTAGAGGAGATAGCTGAAACTCTTTAGTTAACTTCTGAAACTTATCCTTCAATAGAGGATAGAGATTGGAAATAAAAAGGCCGGAGATTATTCTCCGGTCTTTTTTCTTGGTTGAGTATTTATTTTAAATTTTTTAATATGTTCTACTTATCGGTTTTTATGGCAATTCTTAGGCAGAGGGCAAAACCACCCCAAAGAATGGACATACTTACAAGAGCTGTTATAACTGCATCGGTACTCATAGAACTCCTCCTCTATAAACAAATTAATAGCAATTAAGTGACTTAAATCTCTCTTCCCACAGGATCGGCAGCAATACTCTCCTCGAACCTCTCAGAACCTTTTTTGGCTGTGAGGAGGAAGGCTCCTATAATCATGGCTCCCATTACCCCCACTCCGTAGATTCCAAGAACCGTCCATGAGTATCCTCCATAGGGATTCTTCACCTCGTTGACTATCTTAAGAATTAACATAACACTCAGGATAACCGAGGCAATTCTTATACAGACAGTCCACCACTTTCCCACACCGAAATCCGAAAGGTTGTTGGCATATTCTCTGATGCTCTCTGTGTTAAAGAACCATCCCAGAATGACAAGCTCTATGATTCCCGCGATGATGATTCCATACTGGTTTGTGGAATAATCCACTACATCCAGAACATAGAGACCTCCCTTTGTGGCAACTATAAGGGAGAGGGGAGCAGCCAGGGCAATAAAACTAACAAGGGCCTGATTTCTTGTAACGTTAAACTTATCTGAGATAGCTGCAGTTATCGGTTCCATTATAGAGATGGTAGAGGAGAGACCTGCAAATATCAGAGACATAAAAAAGGTAACTCCTACGATGGTGCTGCTGATGCCAGGAAGAGCATTGATAGCCTTTGGGAAAACCACAAAGGCAAGACCTACTCCGGCAGAGGAAACCTCTGCAACTCCTACACCCTGGGAATAAGCCATATAACCAAGGATACTGAATACCCCTATACCAGAGATAAGGCTGAAGCTACAGTTTCCAAGGGCTGTGATAAAGGCGTTGTTGACAATATCCGAGTCCTCTGGAAGGTAGCTGGAGTATGCAAGCATAATGGAGAAACAGATGCTGAGGGAGTAGAAGATCTGTCCATAAGCCGCCAGCCATACCTTGGGATCGGAAAGTTTTGAGAAATCAGGCTGAAAGAAATACTGAAGACCGTCTACGGCTCCTGGCAATGTAACTCCTCTTACTACAATAATCAGCAGAGAGATAACAAGGAGGGGCATAAATATCTTATTGGCCTTTTCCAGTCCGTCCTTAATTCCGAGCTTTAAAACAATATAGTTTATTCCCCAGACGATTAAAAGGGGCATAAGTATCTTAGTGTTGATCCCCCCCAGGTGCAGGGGTGAATCTGTCAGCTGAAGGTAGTTATTAAATAAAAAGCCTTCTGGGTCCTGCCCCCACGTCTTCTTAAGGGCAAATGCTGCATAACTCATGGCCCAGGCTGCAATTACCACATAGTATGTGGAGATAAAGAAGGTAATAAGGGTCTGAAACCAGCCTAAAACCTCATACTTACTATTTAGCTTTTTAAATGCCCCTGGAGCACTGAGCTTAACCCTGTGTCCCATGGCAAATTCCAGGATAAGGATGGGAATACCTGCAGTTAAAAGGGCTACAAGGTAGGGAATGAGGAAGGCTCCTCCTCCATTGCTTGCGGCGGTATAGGGAAACCTCCAGATATTACCAAGACCAACTGCTGACCCGATGGCTGCAAGTACAAAACCAGTACGGGAACTCCATTCACTTCTGTTTTTACTCATGA
>CAYSGC010000192.1:0-5208 GCA_964430145.1 uncultured Fusobacteriaceae bacterium
GAGGTATTATTATGCCAGTTCCACTTCTGTTGCCTTTCCTTTTTCCTTGAGTGTTCCTGCTTTTTCCATCTTTTTCTTCCATACACCGGAAGTATTCATAATTCCAAGAGCTTCAGGGTTGAAGTCATTTTCCTCTGTTCTTCCCTCCTTCATTCTTAGCTCATAGTCTCTCAGACAAGCTACTGCCGGCTTATACATCATTAGGATACCTACGATGTTGATCCATGCCATTAGTCCTACTCCGATATCTCCAAGAGTCCATGCCATTCCACCTGTAGTCATAGTTCCGTAGAATGTGAATCCTAGGAAGAACGCCTTAAATACATACTCTGCCACCTTGCTCTTACCGTCTGTGAAGTATACAAGAGCTGTATCTCCATTCCAGAAGTAAGCCAGGATAGTTGTGAAAGCAAAGAAGATGATAGAGATCGCCACTACATATGCTCCTGCTCCCATACCTGCGTCGATTGCCGCTGCTGTATTAAGTGGACCTATAGATGTGGATGTCATTGCATCCGATGCTAGCTTTCCTGAGAATATTGTGTTTCCAGCTGAGTCAAACACCTTATAAGCTCCAGTGATGATAATCATAAGAGCTGTAGCTGTACATACAAAGATTGAATCAATGTAGATAGAGAACGCCTGAACAAGCCCCTGCTTAGCCGGGTGGTTAACCTCTGCTGCCGCTGCTGATGCAGGTCCAGTACCCTGTCCAGCCTCGTTTGAGTAGATTCCTCTCTTAACACCCCAAGTTACAGCTGCTCCGACCATTCCACCTAGTGCTGCGTCTCCGCCACCAAATGCCGAACTAACAATTAGCTGAAGGGAAGGAATGATATCTCCCACATTTAATGCTAGAATTATAACTGCTACCAATATATATCCTGCCGCCATGAATGGTACTACTACACCGGCAAACTTAGCTATTCTCTTAGCTCCTCCGATTATGATAGCTGCAAGAATAACTACAATTACTACTCCAGTAACCACTTGCGATACTCCAAAAGCGTTTTTTACAGATGTTGCAATAGTGTTTGACTGTACCCCTGGCAGGAAGATACCCATTGCCAGCAGTGTTGCCCCTGCAAATGCTGTTCCATATCCCTTGTGTCCCTTTCCAAATAGCCCTCTCTTAAAGTAGTATGAAGGTCCCCCTCTATACGACCCTGATACCTCCTCCTTGTAAAGCTGTCCCAGAGTAGACTCGATAAATGATGACGCTCCTCCAAGTAACGAGATTACCCACAGCCAAAAGATAGATCCTGGTCCTCCAAGAGCAATCGCGGTAGCTACTCCTGCGATATTTCCTGTTCCTACTCTTCCACTTACTGCCATACACACAGCTTCGAAGGAAGATACACCTGATTCAGAGTCACCCTTATCAAATAGAAGCCTCACCATCTCCTTGATAAGTCTCATCTGGGCACCCTTAGTTACAACGGTAAAAAACAGACCTGCTCCCAGACACAAGTAAACTAGTGAATTGTGCCACACTATCCCGTTTAGCATGTTAATAAAAGATTCCATATAATACCCCCTCATTTTATTTTAAAACCTGTCTAAAATACAAACTCCGAATGATACTAATTCCACTATTGGATCTCAACCCCAACGAATCTCCAAACTCCAGTTCACCAAACGCATATTTAGTTCAGAAAAAGACTATAGATGAAGTCCATTGATGAAGTCTATTATATTTATACCACAAAAAATTTACAATGCAAAAATCAGGAAACTGTTGAGAGCGGTTCCAATAAAAATTGGTATCGGTACCATTTCTTATAATTTGAGGGCTATAAAAAAAAACAATATTTTTTTAATTTTTTTAATTTTCTTTAGTTTTTTTCATATTTTTTTAATTCTTTTTTAATTTTTTTCGTGTAAAATCACCTTTTTTTCTTGAAGCTTGACATATCAAGCCCCAAGTATTAAACTCTTATTAAACGCTCCAGTTGAAAGTCTGTTTTTAAGGGGGAGGAAATTTTATGATTAGAAATATAATCTTTGATCTAGGTCAAGTTCTCTTTGAATTTACACCTAAAAATTACTTAAGTCAAAATTTTTCTAAGGAAAAGGCTGAAATTTTGATGAAGGAGATCTTTAAGGAGAGGGAGTGGCGGAATTTAGACAGGGGAACCTGCAGTGTTGAGGAGGCCATCGACAGCATAGTAAGCAGAGGTAGAGTCACCCGGGAGGAAGCCGAGGCCATCTTGAGCAACAGAAGGTCTATTATAACCCCCATAGATGAAAACTTAAGACTTTTGGAAGATATTAAGAAAAATGGTTATAGAATCTTTATCCTTTCAAACTTTCATAAGGATCTTTTCTATGACTTTTACAGGGACATACCCCTTCTCCATCTGGCAGATGGAAAGGTCATCTCTGCAGATATAAATCTTTTAAAGCCAGAGGGAGAGATATATAGCCATATCCTGAAAAAATATCAGCTTACCCCCAGCGAAACTCTATTTATAGACGACACCAAACATAATGTAGAGGCTGCCACCGAGTTTGGAATCATAGGATTCCACTTAAAAGCTCCTAAACTCCTTAAAAGGAGCCTGGAGGAGTTGGAGATACTATAGAAATTATAAAAACCGCCCATAGGGCGGCTTTTTTTATCCAATCATCTTTAGAATATCCTCCGCTGTGTCTGCAAGGTATCTTCCCTTGAGGTAGTCCAGCTTTATCTCCTCATAGTTTTCAGAACTTTTAACCACTTCTGGCCGCTCTAAAAACACTCCCATCTTTTCATAGTTTTCATCCAATACTACCACTGTAGGTATCTTCACTTCATCCAGCCCCAACGCTTCAGAGAGAAACTTCTGCCCCCTCCCTCTTGTGATTACTGATATCTCAAAATTAGCATTCAGCTCGCACATCTTTTTTATTACAGTAAGGTTTAGCTGGCAATCTGGACACCAGATCTCTCCCACGCATAGAAAGTTTACCCTCCTGCCTATCCCCTGTATCCTTTCTACCACTTCCTCCTCTAAATTAATTCTGGAGTAGTTTTTAGGTATTCTTGCTCTTTCTTCCTTGGTTCCGCTTCCCACATATGTTTCATAGTTCACACCACAGTCAAATAATTCCTCAAATGTCATTGTTCTCATACTTTTCCCCCTGTTTCATTGATCTGACTATAGATTAACCTATCCACTGGACCGATGCAAGCTTTTTCTTAAGGACATAAAAAAGGGGAAAACTCCCCTTTTCACTCGCTATATTTCCTGTTTTTAAGCCTGCCCAAAGATATTGCTGCTCAGATATCTCTCCCCGGTATCCATAAGAAGAACTACTATCCTCTTTCCCTTGTTCTCCTCTAACCTACCAAGCTCCATTGCTGCATGAAGAGCTGCTCCAGATGAGATCCCCGCCAGGATCCCCTCCTCTCTTGCAAGTCTGTTTGTCATTACAAGAGCCTCTTCATATGTAGCTGTAACTATACCGTCAGCATAACTCTCCTCAAATACCGGAGGCACAAATCCTGCACTCATCCCTATTCCCTGCAGCTTATGAGGTCCTATGTATCCCTTTGAAAGAAGGGGAGACTCTGCAGGCTCCAGCGCATAGGCCTTAAGGTGAGGTATCTTCTCCTTCAGAGCTCTTGCTGTACCTGTAAAGCTTCCTCCAGTTCCAGTTCCAGTAAGGAATATATCCAGCTCTCCCTCTAGATCCTCCAGTATCTCCACAGCTGTGCTGTTTGAGTGGGCTGCTGGGTTAGCAGGGTTCTTAAACTGATCTGGTATAAATACCTTCTCATACTTTTCCTTTAACTCATCTATCTTATCCAGACAGCCCTTCATTCCAAGGGAACCGTCTACAAGGATTATCTCCGCTCCGTAAGCCTCTACCAGCTGTCTTCTTTCCACGCTCATCGTATCTGGCATTATAATCTTCAGGTCATACCCCTTTACTGCGCAGGTCATAGCTAGACCTATTCCTGTATTTCCACTGGTAGCTTCTATTACCACAGTGTCCCTGTCCAGTTTCCCCTGAGCCTCAGCTTCCTCTATAATGTTTATAGCTACCCTGTCCTTCACACTTCCTCCAGGGTTCATCCCCTCTACCTTTACCAGGATCTCTGCATGGGTATCATTTATATTGTTTAACCTTACAATTGGTGTTTTTCCTACTGTTCTTAAGATATTTTCCTTTATATTCAATGTATCTCCTCCAATAATCCGTCTTAATTAAATTTTACTCCTTTTTAAACCTTTAAAGTATATATCAAAAAAAATTATATTGTGTTCATGTTTTTTTATTGTATACTATAATTATAAGTATTTTTTTAAATTGTTTTGTTCATATTTTTTGAACGATAGATGAAGGGAGCAACATATGGAAAAAAAGATTCGTGTAACACTTCCCGACTATATCTATGATGTTATTATAGCAGATATCGAGGAATTTAATATAAATAAAAATAAGCTCTGCAACTACCTCTTTAATGAATTGAAGTTTGAAGCCTCCCAGGAGGTCCTTCCAGAATCCAAAAAAAAATCTACCCTGCAGTTCAACCTCAACAAGAGAAATTTAGAAACCTACTATGATGTATTGGAGGAAAACAATGTACAGGTGGAGGCTGCCTTCTTCAGACAGGTCTTCTACTCCTACACCAACCAGCCAAAAAAAAACAGGGAAGCCTTTGTCTTCAAGGAGGTACTGAAAAAGATCAGTTACGCCATAGATGAAAAAAAGACCCTTAAGATCATATTTAAGGACGGAAAGAGCACCAAGGTGACTCCATACTTCATTGGAAGTTCCCAGCTTGAGCTGGCCAACTACCTCTTCTCCTATGATCACATTGAGGAGAAGTATAAAAACTATAGGATTGCCAATATCAGCTCCATCCTTATTACAAGAGACAGGATTCATGAGGGAGAGAAGGAGTTTATCAGCAGGGTAATATCTGATTTCGACCCCTTCCTCTCCAAGGGAAAGGTAGTTGTAGCTGAGCTTACCCAGAGGGGATGCAAACTTTTAAAGGCCCTCAAGACAAACAGACCCCACATCATTAAAAACGAGGGGAACACCTATTACTTCGAGTGTTCCCAGGAGAAGGCCAAGAGATACTTTACGTATTTTCTCTCTGAAATAAAGATTATAGAGCCTGCACCTCTGGCTCTTTGGTTTAAGGAGGAGTTTTTTAAGGCATATAAAAACTATGAATAGAGGGAGGTAGTTAAATGAGTCAGGAGATTGCCA
>CAYSGC010000193.1:0-5157 GCA_964430145.1 uncultured Fusobacteriaceae bacterium
AGAGCCAGCTGGATAGGGGACTATGTGGATCCCATGACATTTTTGGAGCTGTGGACATCCTACTCTGGTAAAAATGGGGCTCAGTGGAGGTGGACCGAGGACGGTAGGTTCCCGGAAAACAAGAAATATGATGAGCTTGTAGAGGAATCCAAGAGAGTTTCTGGAATTGAGAGAGATGGGAAGCTCTATGAGATGGAAAAAATAATTATGGAGGAGGCTATAGTAGCTCCTATCTACTACTATGTGGATCAGGTGATGGTAAAGCCATACCTTAAGGGGTGGAATAAGAGTGTGCTGGATACATGGTACTTTGGAAGAGCAGAGATAGAAGAATAGATAGTACAAGAGAACCCCTTATAAAAAGGGGTTCCTAGAGTATTTCCTTGCTATAGTTTTCTGTGTAGAGATACTCACTGTGGTTGTTTATAAATGATACGATAATATTCCTTCCGATGGCCTTTCTTTTTATCTTCTTATGTATCTCATCGGCAGATCTTTTAAAGAGAGAGTCTTCAGTTACTCCCAGTACAGATATGTATATATTTTTCTTATGTATCTTTACTTCAAAATCCAGCTGGAGTCTTTTAGAATCTATTGTAAGGGGAGAGCATAGTTCATATAGGGCATTTTCCAGAGCACTCTCAGGTCTGATTATAAGCTTCTTGAGGCACACTATAAAGTAAAAAGAAATAAACAGAGAAAAGGAAAACAAGTAAACTGTCCTAAGATACATTTAACATCTCCTTTTAAATTGTAATAATAGAAGTTTACTCCTTTAGCTTGATATAGACAACTAAAATTAAACTAACTATTACTTAAATATCACTTAATTAAATTTTCCTTTACTTATGGGGCTTTTAGGGTATATTATAGGTAAAGAATAAGGTATAGCACTAGGAGGAATTAGGATGAAAAAAATATTGATTGTAGAAGATGATAATAGTTTATCACAATTACTTAACTTACAACTTAAGTATTCAGGCTATGATTCAGATATAACTGACAATGGAGAAACTGCAGTTAGCATGGTAAGAAAAAATGACTATGTCCTTATTTTACTTGATGTAATGATATATGGAATGGACGGAGTAGAGGTAGCAAAGGCTATCAGAGAATTTTCAGATATACCTATTATTATGCTTACAGCTAAAGACAGCCTTAATGATAAGTTAATAGGCTTTGAGAGCGGAGTAGACGACTATATGACAAAGCCCTTTGAGTTTGCAGAGCTTCTCATGAGGATAAAGGCAAATACAAGAAGTAAGACATATGAGAATAAAAATACCATCGAGCATAAGGGAGTTAGGATCTATCTGGACACCTATAAGGCAGAGAGAGATGGGCAGGATCTGAACCTTACTAAAAATGAGTTTAAGATCTTAAGACTTCTTCTGGAGAATAAGGGGAAGGTAGTTACCAAGGAGGAGATAATTACAGAGATCTGGGAAGGTTTTTATGAGGAGGACAACAATATTGTCTTTGTATATATAAACTACCTTAGAGCTAAAGTGGACAAGAACTTTGATGAAAAGCTTATAGAGAATATCCGTGGTGTAGGATATATTATTAGGTAGGTGAAAGGTTGAAAAAATTTATAAATTCCCATATAAATACCCTGGGAAAGAAGATATACTTTTCCTATGGTGTCTCGGTTTTTATTATACTCTTTACCCTAAATACTTCAGCATCTATATTTTTCTATAGCTGGGAAAGAAACAGGAGCATGAATGTGATACTGGGTATAGAAAACCATATCCAGAAGCAGATTGCTCAGATAGAGGATCTAGATGATGTGAAGCAGCTGGAGGATTTTGGGAATAACTTTAACGGGAATATAATTAGGGATATCTCAGCAGATCTGGGGAAGCTTTCCATAAAGGCATGGAAGGATGATAAGAAGATACTCTCCCACAGGGAGGTAAAATACAATATTGCCCACGACGAGGAGCTTGGAGACTTCCAGATAAAGAGATATAATAAGGAAACCTATATCGTCTATAACAACGATTTTAAGATAAGGGGAAGGTCATTTATAATTCAGATAATAGGGAGTATGAAGTTTGTAATAACAGACCTCTTTACCCTGCTTAAGTCCCTTTTTGGAGCTAATATCCTGGCTCTTATCCTGGCATATTATTCAGGTAAGATACTACACTCCTCTATTATAGTACCTATAAATGAGATAACTAAGACAACTCAGAAGATAAACAGGTACGCCTTAAACCAGAGGATTAAGGTAATAAATGACAAGGATGAACTGGGTAAGCTCTCCATAACCATAAATAATATGGTGGAGCGGCTGGAGATGGCCTTTAAAAACCAGGAAACTTTTATCTCCAATGCATCCCATGAACTCCGGACGCCTCTTACGGTGATAAAGGGTTATGTGGATCTTTTAGATGCAGGAGCCAAGGGAAACCCTGAGATAGTGGATAAGGCTGTAGCTGAGATAAAGCATGAAAGCCTCCATATGAATAACCTGATATCCACCCTGCTCTTTATAGCCAGAAAGGAAAATATGGCTCTCAAGGGGGAAGCTGAGGCAATAAATATCTCAGACCTGCTAAGCGGTTTGATGGAAAAGCAGGAGCTAATAGATAAGGGACATATCTATACAGCCAACATTCAAAGAGGGATTGTGATGCACACTGTGGAGGATCTCTTCAATATGCTGGTAAGGGAGCTCTTAAAAAATGCATCCAAGTACACCCCTGAGGGTAAAAATATCATTCTGAGCCTCACAGGGGATGAAAACAATATCTACATGGTGGTAGAGGATGAGGGGATAGGAATAGAAAAGACAGATCTTGAGAATATCTTTAAACGATTCTATAGGAGTGATAAGGTAAGAAACAGGTCTGCTAAGAGTTATGGTCTGGGAATGTCCATAGTAAAGAATATAGTGGAGTTTCATAAGGCTAAGATAGATGTTGAAAGTGAAGTGGGAGTAGGAACAAGGATAATAGTGACCTTTCCTACAAAGAACTATATTTAAAAAAGTAGGATTTAGCATTAGCTAAATCCTACTTTTTATTTAGTAGAGCGTGGATAAGGTGTTTTTGTCCGATACCCGAGATCATTGGAAGTTTGTAGAGAGTATCCACAAGCTTGTGGTGCTTTCTCTCCTCCTCATTTAAAAACCTGTAGTAGGACTTTATCTCTCTGTTGATGTGGGCATCGCTTCCAAAGGTAGCGGTAAGATCATACTTTTTTCTCAAAGATTTAGCAGCGAGGTTTCTCCCCTTGGTAAGGGTGTGGTTATAGGTTTCCACAGAGTCTACCTTCTGAAGGATATCTTTTATATACTCCTTGTTTTTGATAAAGTTTTTCTGGGCGAGGCCATTGATGTGGGGGATGGATATATGACACTCCCTTTCCTTTAAAAGGTCAAGGAAGTAGTAGACATCCTTATTCGTACGGGCCATTCTGTATTTGTGCTTGTGAGGTTCTACCTCCTTTACATAGAAGTCCTCCAGGAATTCTATAGTTTTAAAGTAGACCAGAAGCTCGAAGCCATCGATAAATCCCAGTTCTATTCCTGGAACATTGTTGATACCACATCCCTCTAGGGCCACAGCTCCCCTTATCTCATTGTGGTCTGTAATGGAGATGAGGTGCTCCTTCTCCCTTAAAAATTTTATGAGGAAGTCCTCCCTGTTAAATCCGTCGGAAGCATAGGTGTGCATGTGAAGGTCTAGGTACAGCTCCCTTCCATCATCCTTGAAGGGGTGGATCTCCTTAAAAAAATTACTTAATTTATCAAATTCAATCATATTTCTCTCCTTTTAACTATTAATTGTTCTTTAAAGTATGGGAGAAAAGAGGCGGCTGATGGATTCCTTAATCTTTACCATGATTCTCCTCTGCTCATACCTCTCACTGGATATTTTTGAGCTTACCTTGAGGTCCTCTATGAAGGCCTTCTTGAGCTGATGGACCACTCTCGCATCATAGAAGAAGCAGTTTATCTCGAAGTTTTGGTAGAAGCTCCTGTGATCGAAGTTTGAGCTCCCCAATGTAGCGATGCTGTCATCAGATACTATCATCTTGCTGTGTAAAAAACCATTGTTATATGTGTAGAAGTCGATACCGAAGTTCATGAGCTCTCCAACATATGAAAGGGATGCCCAGTATACCATCATATGGTCGGGTTTATCTGGAATTATTATTTTTACCTTAACTCCAGAAAGGGAAGCCAGTTTCAGAGCTTCATAGGTGGAGTCATCTGGAATGAAGTAGGGGGTATGGATGTAGATATATTTTTTAGCATTGGATATTATCCTGAGAAACCCGTCCCTTATAAGTCTGAAATCATAGTCTGGGGCACTTCCCACAACCTGTATAGGGCAATGGCCCCTAGTTTTCACTGTGGGGAAGTAGCGCTTCAGTTCAACAGGTGGGAGCTCCTCCCTTTTCCTCTTGAAGAGTCTCTGCTCCTTGGTAAAGTGCCATGAGGAGAGGAACTCCTTTTGCAACTCCCGGATTATGCTTCCGTGAAGGCGGACATGGGTGTCTCTCCAGTATCCCAGGGGACCTCTCCCCAGGTACTCCTCCCCTATATTAAAGCCTCCCATATAAGCTTTCCTTCCATCAACTATAACGATTTTTCTGTGGGTTCTGTAGTTTACTCTCAAATGGATAAAAGGGAGGTAGAGGGGGAAGAAGGTTTCCAGTTCTATGCCGCTCCTTCTCATCTCCCTTATAAATGATTTGGGAAGTTTTCTTGAACCCACCCCGTCGATGATGAGCTTAACCTCGATTCCCTCTCTGGCCTTAGCCATAAGGAGTTCGCCGATCTCTCTTCCTGTCTCATCATACTGAAAGATGAAGTACTCCATATGGATAAAGGTTTTGGCCTTCCTGATATCTCTTGCAATATCCCTGAAGAGCTCCTCCCCGTGTATATACACTTTAACAGCATTGGAAAAGGTAAGACGGTTCTTTCCGGTGTATTCAAAGTAGTTGATGAGCTGCTTCCAGGGCTCCAATCTTTTAGTGTCCTCCCTTCTCTCCTCGAAAACCCTCCTGAAGAGACTTCTCTTATAAAATTTTTTGGTTATCCTCTTCTTCCGGAAACTCAGTCCGAACATTAGGTAGATTATAAACCCCAGGTAGGATGTAAAGGTAAGAATAGTAATCCAGAAGAGGCTGTATACA
>CAYSGC010000194.1:0-5082 GCA_964430145.1 uncultured Fusobacteriaceae bacterium
AAAAATACCCCCTCTAAAAATAATATTTCTTGGCTTACCAATTTATATACTCTATCATTTTTGAGTTTGTCAATAGTATTAAAAGGTCAACAGTTCTCTAAAAGTACAAAAATAACGCTTTCAGTTCGTAAAATGTAAAAATATGGGACCAGTTCCAAAAGAAATCACCTTGAGGTACAATTGAGAGGAAACTTGTCTTTAAAAGAGAATATTTTTTAAAAAAAGTTCACTGTGAAATAAGCTGAAAACTGGCTTAGAATCCATGAAAAATATTATAAAAAAATGTAAATTTTTTTTTTTACGGCATCCAAAGGTCAATATAAAAAGTCTCATCTGCTTTAAAATCAATACAACTGTTCTCGAAATTTGGACTCATCAGGGGTCTTCTCCTGGCTCCCGAGACCCCGTAGGGTTCCCTGGGCTTTCCAAAAAACCACTTGTTCAAGGTGGAATCCCCATTTATATCCTGAAAGATGGTGACCGCATACCTCCCCTCCTCCAAAGGGATCTCTATGCCGGCTTCAGCTTCAGCAGGGGAGGCTACCCATTTAAAGGCTCCCTTTTTACTGTCATCGGGGAATCCCTCCCCCACATCAAATACCAGAAGATAGATGGGAGCCTCCCTGTCCTCAATCCCCCTTACCCTAATAGTGAATGAAAACAGATCCAAGCTCAAAAAAAGTATTGCAGATAATACCAGAAAACTTCTCATCCTCTCTCACCTCCCACTCTAATCATTCAAGGTCAATGACTAAAATCCTTGAAAATGAAAGGTAACGTGACGCTACATCCCAATAGCCAGTTGGAACATTCCTACTTCATGTAATTTTTTTATAGATTCACTACCTCACTTAACAATGAAAAAAGGAAGGGTATCCCCTTCCAGTTAAACTCATCCCCCTCTCCTAATTTTCAGTTGAAAAGGATAAAAGAGCCTTTGAAATTAACAGGAAATGAATAAAGACTTCCACTGCAACTACCACTCCTATCGATATACACAGATCTAAAACAAAACTTCCCATAATCCACCTCCACTAAGACTTTCATCTATTGTACAGCCTCATGGGAAGAAAATCTGTTGCACAGGCTGCAAGTTGGAGGAGCCTACTTCACCCTCTGGGCCCTCTGAACAAACTTATATTTGCTGCTCTTAAAGTATGCTGTGGAGTACTCAAAAACTGTGCCGTCCTCCAAGAAGGCCTGGTTTTCTATCCTCAGAAGGGGTTCCTCCACCTGTAGCCTGAGGTACCTTTTCTCCTCCTCCCCGGCAAGGGAGGCTCCTATCTCCTGGATACTCTCGGAAATGAGCTTTCCAGTATACTCCTCAACATAGGCATATTTGGAACCCTTCAATATGGAGATGTTCAGCTCTGGAAGGAGACCCATGGGCAGGTAGGATTTTTCCAGGATGAGGGGCTCCTCGTCGGCACACCTTACTCTCACAACATAGTAAACCATCTCCCCCGCTGCTATCTTGAGCTTTTCACCTACCTCCTCTGAGGCCTCCATTATCTTAAACTCCATCACTAAGTTTTTGGGAGTCATATTTAGATCCAGGATCTCCTCTGTAAACCCGTGGAGTTTCTGGGGAGCATAGCTTATCTTCTCCCTCTTGGCCACAAAGGTCCCCTTCCCCCTTACCCTGTAGAGATAACCCTGGTTAACCAGGTGGTCTGTAGCTCTTCTCGCTGTAAGTCTTGTGACCCCGTTGGCCTCAGCCAGCTTGTTTTCCGATTCTATGAGGGCTCCCTGGGAGAGCTCTCCACTGTCTATTCTCTGCTTTATCCCGCCAGCGATCTGAAGATACACAGCTCTGTCTGAATTTTTATCTATCATAACCTCTCCTTGTGTACACAACTTTTAATAGATTATATCAGATTTAATGGGAAATGTTAACTTGATTTAGGATAGTTTCTCAAAATAAACCTTGACAATGAGGGGATAAATAAATATAATTACAACAACTTATATACTTGTGTACACAAGTTGTTTAAAAGGAGGTTTTTTATGGGAATCAAGGTAGTGACCATTGGAGGGGGATCCAGCTATACCCCGGAACTTATAGAGGGGTTTATAAACAGGTATCATGAGCTCCCAGTAAGGGAGCTGTGGCTTGTGGATATAGAGGAGGGGAGGGAGAAGCTTGAAGTGATCGGAGCCCTGGCAAGGAGGATGGTAGAGGAAGCGGGTATCCCCATGGAGATAAGGCTGACCCTGGACAGAAGGGAGGCTCTAGTGGGGGCAGACTTTGTAACTACCCAGCTGAGGGTAGGATTACTGGAAGCCAGGATAAAGGATGAGAGGATACCCCTCTCCCACAGGGTGCTGGGACAGGAAACAAATGGAGCGGGAGGATTCTTTAAGGGGCTCAGGACCATACCTGTAATCCTTGAAATAATAGAGGATATAGAGGAGCTGTGCCCCCAGGCCTGGCTCATAAACTTTACCAACCCAGCAGGTATGATCACCGAGGCGGTACTCAGGCACACTGACTTTAAAAGGTTTATAGGACTGTGCAACGTTCCCCTTGGGATGCATATGGGTCTCAGCCAGCTGCTGGGTGTGAAGCCCGAAAGGCTGAGGATGGATTTTGCAGGCCTGAACCACATGGTTTTTGGACTGAACTTCTACCTTGATGGACAGGATATAAGAAGTGAAGCTATGGATGCCCTTCAGAGATCGGATGCCCATATCTCCATGGCCAATATAATGGCTGAACCATGGGATCCGGACTTTGTAAGGGGGCTGGATGTTATGCCGTGCCCCTATCTGAGATACTACTGGAAGCACGGGGATATGCTGGAAAAGGATCTGAAAAACTTTGAAAATAACGGAACCAGAGCAGAGGTGGTCAAGGAGCTGGAGAGGGAACTCTTTGAACTCTACAGGGATCCCAGCCTAAAGACAAAACCAAAGCAGCTGGAGGAGAGGGGAGGAGCCTACTACAGTGATGCTGCCTGTGAACTTATCTCATCCATCTATAATGACAGGGGGGATATCCAGGTGGTCAACACCCTTAACAGGGGGGCAGTGACCAACCTTCCCTACGACTGTGCTGTGGAGGTGAGCTCTGTTATCACAAAGGAGGGGCCGAGACCTCTCAGTGTAGGAGAGCTTCCAGAGGAGGTCATAGGAATAGTAAGGCAGATAAAGACCTTTGAGAGGCTAACAGGGGATGCTGCAGTGAGCGGGGACAGGATCAAGGCTCTCACCGCCCTAAATATCAATCCCCTGATCCCATCGGACAGGGTGGGAAGGATCATCCTGGAGGAGATGCTGATCTCCCACAGGGAGTACCTGCCAAAATTTTTTAACTCCTTAAAAACCAGGGAGGAAGTGTAATGAAGGAATATATTGTAACAATAGTTGGAGGAGCTTCCTCCTATACACCGGGAATTGTGAGATCCCTTATGAATAGAAGGGAAAAACTTCCCCTGAAGAAGCTTGTTCTTCAGGATGTGGACAGCAGGAACTTAGAACTTATGGGAAGGTACCTCTTCATCCTCTTCAGGGACGAGGGGTATGAAGCTGAGGTAGTTTGGACAACAGACAGGGAGGAATCCTTTAAAGGAGCAGATTTTATCTTTACCCAGATCAGAACCGGAGGCCTTGAGATGAGGGAGATGGATGAAAAGATCTCCCTGAAGCACGGAGTTGTAGGTCAGGAAACCTGCGGTCCCGGTGGGTTTGCCTTTGCCATGAGAAGCATAAGGGAGATGGTGGAGATCACAAGGGATGCCCAGAGGATAGCTCCAGAAGCCTGGATTATAAACTACTCCAACCCCCTTCCCATCCTGGCTGAAGCAGTGAGGAGGGAGGTTCCCCACTCAAGATCTCTCTTTATCTGTGATATGCCCATAGTTCAGGAGCTGGCAATGGCAGCCACCCTGGGATATGAACACAGGAAGCTTACCTTCGAGTACTTTGGACTGAACCACTTCGGGTGGTATACATCAATTAAAAACAGTGAGGGAGAGGAGCTTCTTCTTAAGCTGAGGGAGATCCTCCTATCAGGAGAGGAGATGAAGATGGTGGATTTTGGACACCTGGATCAGTCGTGGATAACCACCTTCAACAATATAAGGGAGGGTGTAAAGGCCTTCCCAGAGTATATTCCCCTTACCTATATACAGTACTACTACTTTCCCGAAAGGATAGTAAAGAAGTATAATCCCGACTATACAAGGGCCAATGAGGTTATGGATGGAAGAAGAAAGAGGATATATGAAGAGTGTGAAAAAGTTGTAGCCCAAGAGTCCATGAAGGGATTTGAGCATACTATAGATGCCCACGGAGACTTTATTGTGGATCAGGCTGTAGCTGTAGCTCATAATACCGGGGAGAGGTTTATGGTAAATGTAGTTAATAACGGAACCTTCCCCAACTTAGATGATGATATGGTTATAGAGACCTTTGGCACAATAGATGGAAGTGGTGCAAAAGCTGCAAAGATATTTGAGGTTCCCCCCTTCTACAGAGCTCTCATCTATTCACAGAATACCTATGAAAAATTAACTGTGGATGCGTGTATGGAGGGGTCCTATGTAAAGGCGCTTCAGGCTCTTACCCTTAACCCTACGATATCTTCGGTGGATAAGGCCAGGGAGGTACTGGATGCTCTAATAGAAATCAATGGAGACTACTTTCCTGTTTTGAAGTAGCAGGTGAGCTGAGATGGATATCTCAGCTTTTTTTTTGTTAAGGAAAGTGCAGAATTTATAAAAAAAATTATGTTAAGTAATAAGTGTTCCTACTAATTATCAGTATTCAACGTTACGTTGCTTTTCATTCCTTTATAAGGGAGGGGCGATCCCTTCTGAGTATAGGATTTCATGAGAGGCTGGTGACGAATAGTGTGCTACAAATACACGAAAGTTGACAAAGTGAACTTTTAAAAAGCTTTTTGTTCAAAAACTAAATAAAAATACCGAAATAGGTTGAAAAACTTTTACACATAGTGTATAGTAAATTTAAGAATATTTATATTTAGGAGGAAACACATGAAAAAGATAGGACTATTACCAAAACTGATAATAGCGATTATTATTGGTATAATGTTAGGAAAGTTAGACTTTGTTCCCC
>CAYSGC010000195.1:0-5071 GCA_964430145.1 uncultured Fusobacteriaceae bacterium
TTATGAAGGGAGTCAGTATGAAAAACTTAAAGAACATCATTGTCCTACTTCTTGTGTTTTTAGTTGTAGGGTGTAGCAGCGTAGAGGAGAGGGAAGATCTCGTTACTCCCCCAGTAAAGGAAGTGGTTGATGAAAAACCCGTAGTTGAACCCCCTGTAGAGGAAGTGGAAAAACCTGTAGTAGAGGAAGAGAAACCTGAGGAGAAGATCGTAGAGCCTGTAAAACCAGTTATTCCTCCTAAACCAAAGGAAAATCCTAAAAAGGAGATAGTCATCGTGGGAACGGCAGACCTTCACGGAAGGATTCTTCCATATAAGTACAAGGAGTTTGACAGAGATGACGTGGGAGGTTTTGCCAGAGTATCCACCTTTGTCAAGGAGATGAGAAAAAAGTACCCAGATATGCTCCTAATAGACATGGGAGATGCCTACTTCTATGAGCCCTTTGTAAAGGCCGATTCCCCATCTGTTGTAAGTATCTTAAATGATCTGAAATACGATATGATGGTCATGGGGAATCACGAGCTATATATGAAAAACTCATACCTCATGGAGGAGATGGGAAAGTTCAATGGTAAGGCAATAGTTAACAATGTGTATAAGGCCAAGGACCACTCTGAAGGGGTAATCCTTCCAAGCTACGCCATCTTCAATGTAGACGGAGTGAGGGTTGCCTTTACAGGAAGCTCCATCCCCCAGAAGGGAATAAGAAAGATCCTCCTGAGCTATGAGTACGATATCGCCGACCCACTGCCTGAGACCCAGAGGTCTGTAGAGGAGATAGAGGGAAAGTATGACCTTCTTGTGGGAGCCTTCCACCTGAATAAGTTTGGACAGGACGGAGACAGTGGTGTTGTGGAGGTCATGGAGGGAGTTCCCCAGTTTGACTTTGCCTTCAATGGTCACGAGCATGTAGATGAGGGGGACTGGAGTGCAGCCGGTAAACACATCATCGCCAACAACGCCTATGGTATAACTGCTTCCTATGCTGTGATTAAGATGGAACTCATAGATCAGAAGTGGACTGTGATGTCTGTGGATCCCCATATAGTTCCCCTGGAGAACCTGAAACCCGATCCTGAGTTCATTAAGAAGTATGAAGAGCTTCACCAGGAAACAATAGATTATGTGGACAGCGGATTCCACAACTGGGAAAAGATCTACCATAAACTTCACCAGTATATCATCCCTTAATAGCAGAGAACCCTTTAAAGGGGTTCTTTTTTTAATGGTTTAATATATTGTATTTTGTCACTATATTTTTTGACAAAGTCAACAATTTGAGAAGTGTTATCCTAAAAATACTAAAGGAAAGATATTTAGGGCGAGGTATATTAGTTTGAAGGATGGTGGTAGATATGAAGCTTTCAATTAGGGGAAACATCCCTATTCAAATAGTGCTCTTAATTGGAGGATTGCTCCTCCAGTTTCTTTTAATTGTTTATATAGAGGGTAGGAATATCTATAGCCAGGTGGACAAAAACCTCTACATGGGAGCTATGGATATAAAGTTTATCTTGGAGGACAACTTCGTGAACAAGGATCTTAACAGAGATTCCCTTAGCCTGGAGGAGATCTATGAAAAAGCTCTTCTTCTAAATGAAAAATCCATGGAAAAGGGGCTGGATTACCTCTATATCCTGGTCAAGGATGGAGATGATATCGTCTATGTCATTGCCAGTGATACAAGGGCGGAACTGGACAAGCTTGAAAGGGGAGGATACTGGCTCTCCCTCAAGGACGCCGAGGACGATTCCTTTGAGGAAACCTGGAAGGCCTTTGACTCGGAAAAACCCGTCTACCTGGAGTCCTCAGACCTGTGGGGAGGCTATAGGTCTGTCTATATACCTGAAACTTCAGCCGATGGAAGGAAATATATTGCTGGGGCTGATTACACCACTACCTCTCTCAACAGGATAATCTTCATGAGAAGTATTAAGATCTCCCTCCCATTTCTTCTCTCGATGCTCATAATTGTTCCAGTTGTCATCAGGATCAGGCAGAACATCATGGACAAGAGAAGGATGGAGACCTATATAAGCAATATGGATGTAAGGGATCCCCTTACAAATGCATACTCAAGAAAATACGGCCTGCACCTCCTCTCCCTCCATATAGAGGAGTATAACTCCGTGGGGAAAAAATTCTCCATCTGCCTCATCGATATCGATAACCTGAAGTTCATAAATGAAACCCAGGGGATGGAGGCAGGAGACACCATTATTACAGTGGTGGACAGGATCATCGCCATGGTGTTCAGGAAAACAGATTCTATTGTAAGGCTTGAGGGAAATAAGTTCATGATCATCCTTCCAGAGTTTAACAGGCGATACTCCAAGAATGCCTATGAGTACCTTGATGAGAAGATCGATTACTTCAACCAGTTTAACAAGAGGGGATATTTTATAAGACTGAACTATACGATGAGCGAGTATACAGGGGGGTCTATGAAATCCTTCATAGAGGAGACCAGGCAGAACCTCAAGATAGAGAGCAGCCAGGAGGACTGGAAGAATAAGAACCTCCAGGACGAGATCATGAGGGGGATTAAAAATCGTGAGTTTAAGGCATACTTTCAGCCCAAGATCTACCTTAAAGAAAAAAGGATAGCCTTTGAAGCCCTGGTTAGGTGGGAGCACCCTGAGAAGGGACTTATCCCTCCCAATATGTTTATTCCCCTTGCAGAGAAATCATTTCTTATAAATGAGATCACCAAGGTGGTTCTGCGGGATTCCCTTGAGCTTGCCGGGACCCTGGGAACCAATATCTCAGTAAACCTTTCACTGGTCTCCTTTGAAAACATCCAGTTTTTAAGGGAGCTGAAGGAAAAACTCATAGCCTCCCCCTACTCGGAGTTCATCACCTTTGAGCTCACTGAAAGTGTTGCCATAAACGATTTTGAAAATACCCTTGTAAAGATGAATGAACTTAGGGAAGCGGGGGTCTCCTTCTCCATAGATGATTTTGGAGCCGGGTACTCCTCCCTTCCCTTCCTCGAGAAGCTTCCTATAAATGAGATAAAGATAGACAGATCATTTATCAACAATATCAATATCTCCGCTATGAATGAGCTGGTGATTGAGTTCGTGAACAAGATTGCCGACCTCAAGGGGTTCAAAGTTATCTGCGAGGGTACAGAGGAGGAGTCCCAGATACAAAAGCTTATCCACCTGGGAAACTACAGCTTTCAGGGGTATTACTTTGGAAGGCCTGAACCGGCAACCCAGGTAATAGAGAAGTATACCAACAACTTCTATATTAGGAAGATGGAGGGTTTTATCCGGTAGATATTTGAAAAGATTTAGGATTAATAGTATAATAACAGGGATTATTAATGTTACATTGAGGAGAAGTATGAAGTATTTTTTATTTTTAAATCACCCTAAAAGGGACACCCTTTCTATAGTCTCTCCAGAGAAGGAGGAGATGGCCAGAAAGTATTTTGACACAGCAGATACCATAGAAACTACTGTGAAGATTAGAGGTATAGAGTATCCAGCTGTGGTAGATTTCGAGCTCTTTGCCAATGTGGCAAACTTTGACTGCTTCAACTGTGTTGAGCACTGTTGTGGGGATAACCCCTCCATCTATGAGAAACAGATAAGGGATTTTATACTTGAAAATATAGAGGAGTACAACAGACTCACCAAAAACATCGATATCCTTAAATGGGAGGGATACTCCCAGGATGAGATAGAAAAAAGTATCTCCGAGGATCCCCTAATGGTACCGGAGAAGCACGTTGAGGAGGAGATCATAAACTGTACCTGTTCATTTAAGTGTAATAACAGTACCACCCTATGCTCAATCCACTCCATATGCCTGGACAAGGGCATGGATTCAGCCGAGATCATCCACAGGAAGCCTGTTATATGCAGCTTGTGGCCAATAGAGATATTAGCAGAGGATGACCTCTCTATGCTCTATATAACCCTTCCAGACGACTTTACCAATGGTTTCACCATAGAAAACTACTACACAAAGTCTTGCATCAATGAGGAGTATGCATCCAGTCCTGTATTCAGGAGGGAAAATCCAGACGGTTTTTTAGAGGAGAAGTATGAACCCTTTATCACAGCCTATAAGGACACTCTCATCTACGGTTTAGGAGAAAAATGCTACGAAGATATCAAGAGTGCCCTTATCGAGTATGAGATATTAGAGGAGGAGGACTTCCACATGGAGGTTCAGCAGATCCACAGTAAAATATAAGGAGCTTTAAGCACTACTTTAAGAAGAAGACCCCAGATACCTGGGGTCTTCTTTATTTCTCATTGACACTTACGTAAAGTCATATTGTACATTGTAAATTAGAAGATCACAACGTATACTTTTAAGCAAAAATCTTTCTGGGTTTAGAGAAGGGCAAGGAAGAGATTTCGAAACCTGTCTGTGGAAGATTTAGAATATTAAAGCCAACGTGAAGATTAGAGTTTATATGCAAGGGGGAGAGCATTTTGCACTTAAATACACTTTTAAATATTGAAAAAGATTTCTATGGCTACCTGAAGAGGGATTACGGTCTTTCCAGAACCGACATCTTTATAATAATGACATCTGGAAGGTTTGATAATATGACCGCCTACTCCCTGGCAAGTAAAACAGGATTTGACAGGTCTCTTATTATAAAGCGCCTAAGACACCTGGAGGAGAATGACTTTATAGGAAGGGAAGATTACATGGGGAAAAAAATTATAAACCTTAAGGAAAAGGCTAATATCGTTAACACAGTGCTGGAAAGGATAACTTTAAATTAGGAGGTTTCTATTATAAACTCCATAGTGTTAAGTGCAGACATATCAGATATTAAGGTGATGGACAGCAGTAGATACAAAAATATAGTTTGAAAAGAAGGGATCTTTAATTTAATAGCTTCCTTGAAATCAATCAGATCCAAAGCTCTGATTTTTTAATATGACAGCAATAGGTACACTTGAAATTTTAAAAAAACATATAATATTTTTTATTTGATAAATCTCTTCTTAAATGTTAATATTTATCAATTTATACACTAGTATAAATGAATAACTATCTAGGAGGAGTGCTATGAGTATAGAAAGTGTTAAACAGTA
>CAYSGC010000196.1:0-5007 GCA_964430145.1 uncultured Fusobacteriaceae bacterium
AGGAGTCGTTATGGGAAGGAGGTTAAGATATGTCATTAGAAAAACTTTATGGTAACAGAACCTTTGGAGGACGTTTCCTCTGGGAAACTACATATACAGATAATGATTGGAAGATTCAGCACCACAGAACTAAATTTTTAAGTAGAGACTCAAAGCCCTATAGACTATTAGATCCAGAAAACCACCTTATAGCCTGTGCTGACACCGAAAATGAACTAAAGGAATACTTAGAACACATAGTTGAACACTAAATTTTTATCGCTGTTGATTCTACATATAAAAAAGGAGTAGTATCACTACTCCTTTTTTAGTTATGCTGCTCTAAAATCTAATCTACGACTCCTTTATGAAAAGGATGAGATCCTCTACTCCCTCTCTGTTTCTCTTCCCTTCTTCTGAGCCTGCTCTTCCTCTCCTATCTCAGTGGCTATGAGGGTCTCTGCAAACTTATATCCCAGAGCCAGAACTACTGCTCCTACAAATAGTCCCACTATCCCCCAGTTAAGGACTCCTCCCATGGTTCCCACAAAGATAACCAGGCTGGGGACCTCCAGACCCCTTCCAAAGAGCATAGCCCTGAGGGGAGTATCCCCAAAGGTTATAACCAGTACCCATATTGAGAAGAGGACAGCAGTTAGAAGGCTTCCAGTGACAAAAAGGTAGACTGCAACAGGTCCAAGGACAATCATTGGAGGCAGCTGCACCACACATATAAAGATGGTTAATACAGTCCATATTCCAGCTCCTGGAACCCCTGCAAGGCTAAGCCCTATACCAGCTGCAAGGCCCTGGATTACACCTACTCCTATTATCCCTTGAACAACACTTCTTATGGTTCCAGCTGCAAGACCTGTAAAGTCTGATATATAATCACCCAACAGAACCTTGGACACCTTCTCGGATACTCTGCCGGCTCCTCTTCCATAGAGTAAAAATATCCCAGCCATCACTATGGAAATTATAGTCTGAAACACACTCACTCCCATGTTCCCTGCAAAAGCCAGAACCTTGGGAGCCATACTCTTCACGTGGGGAAGAGCATACTTTACAAGCTCCATCATATTTGTAGAAGCCATATACCAGGCTTCATAGAGGTTTTCTCCGATTACCGGCATCTCCTTTAGCTCCTCCCCTGGAGGGGGAATCACCACCTTACCAGCTTCCAGGAGCCCTGCCAGCCCCTCCAGGGACTTAGCCGCATTGGCTGTAAGCATACCAACTGGCAGAAGAAGAACAAGGATTAGACCCAGACACATACTCACTGCTGCCAAGGCCTCTCTTCCCCTAAAAATCTTAATCAGCCTGGTATATGCTGGATAAGCTCCTATAGCTATTATTGTACCCCATACTCCTATAAGCAGCATTGGCTGTATTATCTTAAAACTCCAGACCACAAGAAGCATAAGGGTTCCCAGTTTCAGGGAAAGCTCCACAACTCTCCTTGTTTGATTCTGTATATCCATAGAATCGACCTCCACTTCCATTTAAAATATCTCGACTCCCCTTCTCTTTAAAGGAACAGCCCACACTCCCAGATAGACAGCTGAAAATACCACAAGCTTTAAAATTGTATTCTCTATGAAGAAGCTGGTCAACAGAGATATCCCAACTGCTGCCGCTACCCTTGCAGTAAACCTGCCTACCCTTCCTATATCTATCTTCAGATACTTCCTTCTGAAATAGATAAGGAGCATAGTAAAGTTTACTCCCGAAGCCACAGCTGTAGCCAGAGCCAGTCCCATATGCCTCAGCTTCCCTATAAGAAGGGCATTTAAACATATATTTATAAGGATGGAAATTATAGAAAACTTTACCGGATCCTTAGTGTTCTTCATTCCATAGTAGGCCCTGCTGATTAGGTGGGTTCCCGTATAGAAGTACAGCCCCAGGGAATAAAAGAGAAGTGACTGGGATGTTACCAGTATTGCCTCTGGGCTATACCTACCCCTGGAAAATACCAGCTCTATTACCTCAACAGAATACATGGTAAATACCGCCATAGATGGAAGTATGAGGAACATAAGTATATTCATCCCCTTGATCAGTTTATCCTCTACCTGGGCAAAATCCTTTCTCTCCATGGCTCTGGACATTGTAGGGTAAACCACAGTAGCCAGGGATATCCCAAATACTCCCAGGGGAAGGTTATAAAGTCTCGTGGCATTTTCAAGGGCTGTTACTCCTCCAGACTTCAGGTAGGAAGCAAAGAACTGATCCACCACTGAGTTTATCTGCCTTGCAAATATTCCAAGGAGCATTGGAATGAGCAACAGAAATATCCTTTTAAGATAGGGGTCCTTAAAATCTATCTTAAAGCTGTACCCCTTTACTATCCCAAAGAAGCTCGGCAGCACCACAAGAAACTGAAGTACTCCCCCTACTAAAACACCTGCTGCCAGAGCTTCTATTCCAAATTGCTCACTGAAAAGGCTCGCTGAGGCTATTACAGCCACATTGAAGAGAAGAGAGGTGCTGGCAGGAATTAAGAACCTCTTAAAGTTATTGAGGATAGCCGATATCATCCCCGACATCCCTATAAATAAAAGATAAAAAGCCATTATCTTAAGAAGCCCCGAAGCTATCTCCTTGGTCTCTTCTGGATAACCCCTAACTATAATCTCAATTATCTCCTTGGAAAATATCACAGTCAAAAGAGACAAAATAGTCGTCACTACAAAGAGAAGGTTAAGGATGGAGTAGATAAGGACCTTTCCCTTCTCCTCTCCCTCCTTCTGTATCCTTTCATTGTAGAGGGGAATAAATACCGTCCCCAGGGCTCCCTCACCCAATACCTGCCTGAACAGGTTACTTATCTTAAATGCACTGAAGTATGCATCTGTAAACTTACTTGCTCCAAAGTAGTAGGCTATAAGAATTGTTCTAAACAATCCCAGTACCCTGCTTACCAAGGTGATCATCATTACCAGTATTCCACTTTTAAACATCTTTTTCTACCTTTCATCGCTTCAATTAATAATTCTCCCCTAACTTCCTTCTATGAAGTAAAGGGTTTCTCATTTCACTATATATTAAGAAAGGGTGACAAAGCCACCCTAAACAAACTTTAATTCACTTTCCTCTATAACTATACTATTACTCTTATAGAGCTCCAATACTGCAAGGAAGATATATACAAGGTGCATCCTGGACCTTGCCCTCTCAAAGATACTTTCAATACTTACCCTTGCTCTTTTTACAAAGGCCTGTATCCCCTCTATCTCCTCCTTGATGGTAAATTTCTGCTCTACGTTTATATGGAGGCTCTCCTTCTCCTCTTCCTCCAGATACTTGCTGTAAGCCTTGAATATCCCATCCAGGGTAAGGATACGTATATCAAACTCCTTGCTGGCAGTTTTAACTATCCTTCTTCCCTCTCCCAGGGAGTAAGGCTTATTGTATATCCTCTCCATCTCCTTAAGCTTCTCACTTATATCCTTGAAGAACTTATACTCTTTAAGCCTCTTGGAGAGTTCCTCCTCTCTCTTCTCCTTCTCCCTCATACTGAGGATGGAGAGAGCCTTGATCTCCAGCAGTTCACTGGCTATTATAAGAAACTCAACCTTTATATTCAGGCTGTCCCTCTTGGCATGGGAGATCACCTGGAGATACTCATCTATCAGTTTAGATATCTCTATCTCCTCTATGGACAGCTCCTTCTTCTGAAGGAGGTGAAGAAGAAGATCCAGAGGCCCCTCAAAGTTATCTAATTTTAACTTAATTTCCTCCATCTTCTACCTCTTTTACATACTCCTTCCACATGAGTACATCATTTTTTATGGCTTCCCTCAGCTCCTCCATAGAGGAAAACTTCTTCTCCTCTCTGAGATACTTCTTGAGCTTCAGATATATCTTCTTTCCATAGATATACTCATCAAAATCCAGGATATGAACTTCTATGCTTTGCTCCCCGGGTTTCAGTGTGGGATTTTTCCCGATGTTAACCACTGCATCCCTCTCAAAGTCCTCTCCCTCTACCCTTACCTTGGCTCCATAGAGTCCAAAGGGAGGATAGACCTTATTTAATATACTCAGGTTGGCAGTGGGGAATCCCATCTTTCTTCCCAGCTTCTTTCCATGGACTACCTCTCCTATAATAAATACAGGATATCCCAGAAACTTCTCCACCTCATCGAGCTTCCCCTCGCTTATGAGTTTTCTTATGAGGGTGGAGCTTATCACCTGGTCGTTTTTCTTTACGGGCTTTATCTCGTTCACCTCTATGCCCACAGCCTTCCCCAGGACCTTAAGGTCCTTGGTCTTTGCAGCTCCCCCCTCTCCAAAGGAGAAGTTAAACCCCACAAACACCTCCTTGGCTCCCAGCTTTTCATGGAGAAGATCCTCCACAAAATCAAGGGGACTTATATTGGCAAACTGCTCATCAAAGGGCTGAAACACCACGTAGTCCACTCCCAGCTTTTTCAGCACATGAATCTTCTCCTCCTTGGAGTTTATCAGTCTTGGAGCAATATCCTTATTTACAATTTCAAGGGGATGGTTGGCAAAGGTAAAGACCAGAGACTTCCCCCCCTTTTCCTTTGCTTTCGTCACTGCTCCCTGTATAACCTCTCTGTGTCCGTGGTGAATACCGTCAAAGGAACCTATTGCCACATAGGTATTTGATACCCTTATGTCTTCTGTAAATATGTTGTCTATTATCTTCATAATTCCTCGCTATCAGTTCTGTGACTTATTTTTTTCCACGAGCTCCTTATAGATCTGCTCTATCCTTCTGAACCTGTTTCTTACTCCCGACTTGGATATGCCTATCATCTCTGCCAGTTCCGTGAGGGAAGCCTCTGGGTTTTTAACCCTCAGCTTGGCAACCTCCTCCAGTACGGAACTGAGATTCTGAAGCCCTATATGTTCTGAAATATAGTCTATCATTTTTATCTGCTTTTTTCCAGTGTCCAGGGACTTGGTTTCATTGGCTACCTCCCAATTCATCTCCCTGATAGTCTTATTCTTCAGCTCCTTCATCATTATTACCTCTTCATACTTGAAGAACTC
>CAYSGC010000197.1:0-4991 GCA_964430145.1 uncultured Fusobacteriaceae bacterium
TGACTTGTAATCAGCAGGTGATTGGTTCGACTCCGATAGGCGGCACCATTTAAAATTTTTAGAGCGTTAAGCTTTAGCCACTAGAAGAGATCTTGATCTTTTCTAACTGACGAAATTTTCAAGAATGATTTTACATCATTCGCCAGAAAATTTGTCAAGTTCTATGCGGGGGTGGCGGAATTGGCAGACGCGCTAGACTTAGGATCTAGTGTCTTTGACGTGGGAGTTCAAGTCTCCCCCTCCGCACCATTTAATTAAAATAAAAAGTACGAACGGAGTAAATCCGTTCTTTTTTATTTTATTAAATTATTAAAAAAGAGACATTAAATAAAGTAAAAGAAAAAATTTCTTCTTAGCTTTTTAGAAATAAAGCTAAAACATAATAAAACATTTAAGAGGGATTTTATTGATCTTTTTTTATTTTCTAATTTATAGATGATGTTAGGTTACAAAGTATCTTACTTAAGCAAACCTCTTTTCAACTTTTTATAAGTAAAGCTTAATAAAGATAAAGACACTATGAAGAATAGGAGTGATATTTAATATGGATGAAAGATGTGAAATTTTAATAGAAAAAATCTACCGGGAACTGGAGGGGGAATTGAGCAGAAGGGGGATCTCCCTGGAGGCTGTGGACGATTACTTTTTTGATTATGAAAGGGATGAATTGGAGGACATTCTCGAGGATATAACTTTAAACTACTTAAACAGAAGAAAGGTATGGGAAAGAAGGATTATAGAGGATAACCTTGGAGCTGAAGAGACCTACGAAGATGAAGGTCTTGAAGGTGGATCTGAAAACCCCAATGGGGACAAGGTCTTAAAGGATACCAAAGCTCCATTCAAGGATCCGAGATACGATGAAGAGGGTTACGATAAAGACGGATACGATATCCTGGGATGGTCAAAATCCGGCTACCATAAAACAACCCAGACAAGATACAATATAGGCGGGTATGACAGGGAGGGCTATAATGCACTGAACTGGTCAAAATCTGGAACCCACAAGATAACCAAAACAGAGTACGATGAGAATGGATATAATGAAAGAGGTTATGATATCTATGGGTGGAATAAAGAAGGTTACAATGAGAAGACCAACTCTCTATATAATGAAGAGGGATACGATAGAAGCGGGAATAGAAAACCTATCTGGGAGAGGGTGAAATCTTCACTTTTTCCGACTAAGAATTAGGACTGAAGTAAATTCAGTTCTTTTTTTATTAGTTTATACTTTCTTTGCTTGTCCAAAGAAAGTATCCAAGAAAAGACACCTCTTTTCAAATTCTTCCCTGGTAATACTATTCATAATCCGCCTTTCTACAGCTACAGTCCTCATTCTGTGAGTTGAGAGGAGTGTAAAACATTGCGGAACTTAACCTGCTCAACGGCTGAGTAGGGATTTAAAGTAAAAGCTTTATCAGATGAAAAGAGGGGATTTTTTTCATTTTGGTTGAAGGTATAACCCAGGAGAACAAAATATGAAAGTACAGTAATAAAGGTGTTTTAAAATAAATGTTGATTTAATTTTTTGGTGGTGCTAACCTTATATCATAGCACCATTTTTTTAATTATAAGCCTTTTAAAGATAAAGGTTATAGCTAATATTTTTTAATAATAGATGTTTTATAAAGGATGTGTTTTTATGAATGATATAAATAAAAGTATTAAGGATTTAATTGAGAATTATAGTTGGATAATTTCTTTAACATCAATGGTTATGAGTCTATTAATAGCAAAATCTCTTAAAAAATATGAGCTTGAAAAAAAATCTTACCTCACTAATATTGAAAGAACTGTAGATCTTTCATTGAAAGCTTTAACCAAAAGTAATGAATTGCAATATGAAAGAAATATTTACGCAATTGATGAGTTATGGAAGGCCATGATTAAACTAAAAAACTTTACGCAAACTTTAAATTTTTATTTTGATATTTTATTACCAAATGAATATAATAAATTTTTACAAAAAATAGATATAAACCAATCTAATATAAGTGAAGATGAGCTCTTTAATGAAATTGAAGAGATAGTAACCCACATTAGACCATACTTACCACCTGAAATATGGATAAAATTTTCTATTTATAGGAATTTTATCGGAAGAAATATTTTTTTATTTAATAAAGGGATTAAAAACTCTAATATTATACCTTGGTACGAGGATAAACATCTTCTCGAGATGTATTATTCTTTAATGGGAGAATATAAATTAAAGGACTATAAAACTCTTGGGAGTTTTTCTTCTATCATAAATATTGTTGAAGAAATCATTCTTCTAGAAATGAGAAATTTTATTAGTGGGAATAACTTAAGTAAAGAAATTATGGAAAAAAGCATTGATATTACAAAAAAGACTTCAGAATTAAGGAAACAATAAAGCTCTTTCTTGAGACTCATTTTGGTTGAAGCTTGTAATGTGAAATAGAATAGATTATTCATTATGAACATTTGTATAGCATTAAGTTCTTTTATCTACATCATTTAATAAAAATTAAACTAAGATATGGTTGGTTTCCGTCTTTTTATTGCTTAGGAAAACAGAAAATTTAACCTTTACTTTAGAAGGGGTTTCTTAGGCAAAGGTTTAAAATGGCCGACTGCAGGTTGGCGTCGGGCTTCACGATGATTGCCAGAAGGCTTGATTTTTTAGGTACCTTTTGTATCAAGACAAAAGGTAAAAAGATGTATTTTATTTCCAAAAGAAAAAGAAGCGAACTCAAATAAAAAGAGTGACTTTTCATGTCACTCTTTTACATAGCTATTTACTTAAAAGTTATACTTGAATCCTGCATAGTAGGTTCTTTCAGGAGCCGGATAGTAGTAGTAGTTGTCCCCGGAAGAGCCTGAGTAGTAGTAACCGGCATACTCATAGTACTCCTCGGCAAAGATATTATCTATTCCGGCGTAGATCTCCAGACCATTTTGGAAGTCATAGGCCACTTTGATGTCCACAGTTATGTAGTCATCCATCTTATCAGCCTCATTATTGAAGTCGGAGTTGTAGTAGGATTCACCCACATAATTTATTGAGGTGTTACCCCTCAGCTTGCTGGTGAACTGATAGTCGGCTCCAAGGTTAAAGCTGTACTTTGGTACTCCTGGAACCTCCTTCCCCTCATATGGACCATCCTGCATCTCTGTTTCAATGTATGTAAATGTCTCGCTGAGGGTGAGCCTTCCCAGGTACTGCTCTGCAAACAACTCAACACCAACCTTTTCACTCTCCCCTTCTAGGTTTGTATTTACGTAGTTGACCTTATCATAATAGATCTCATCCTCTGTATAGGCTTTAAAGACGCTGGCACTTACAAATGAATCGAAGATAACATCTTTTAATCCCACCTCAAAGTACTTGTGGGTCTGCTCCTTAATATCCTCTGAAGCCTTTGAAAGCTCCCCTGTATTTGGAGTCCTGAATCCATTGGTATAGGAGATGTAGGCACTTCCTGTATCGGAATAGAGATAGTTTACTGCCAGTTCCACAGCTGTGTTGGAGGAATCCATATCGGTATATGTTTTCCCGGGCTCCAGGGTCTGGTCGGCTTTAAGGTCGTAGTCAGTCTTTTCATATCTTACTCCCTGGATAAACTGGAATTTTTTCCAGCTGTAGGTATTGAGAGCAAAGACACTGTCCGAAGACTTTTCCAGATTCCTGTCCACAGGGGAACCAAAGTAATTTTTAACCTCAGAGTCACCCTTGTAGTAGTCGTATCCAAGAATTACATGGGATCCCTCCACATATGAAAGTTTTAATTTTGGCTTTACCATATATTGGGAGTTGTCATAGGCAGTATTTGCTTCACCCTCATCGACGGAATCGTAGTCGCTCTCCTTGAAGTTACCATCTATCATAAACTCTAAGCTTTTATTTAATTTTGTTCCGTAGCTTAAAGTATGGGAATCGGTTATATATTCAGCATGCTTCCTTGGAGATTTAGTCCAGCTTCTCCCCTCGTCCAGGTCATTTCCCAGATCATTTTTTTTCAGAGACCCGGGCAGCCCATATGCCTCCTCGTAGTGACCGTATTTATAGGAAACCGTATCTGTATCCGAGAGCATATATTTAAGACCCACCTCAATATTTTCTGTATCATAGTCCCCGTTGTCCCTGTAACCACTGTTATTTCTATCTGTATAGTTTAACTGCAGAAGAAGGCTGTCTGTTAATTTTTCTCCGAAATTAACCCCGTAACCAAGGAGACTGTTTTTTCCCGCCTCAGCAAAGATGGATCTGTATCCCTCTGTGGCAGCGGCAGTTCTTGTTACTATGTTTACAACTCCCCCAACTGCTCCGTCACCATAGAGTACCGATCCTCCCCCAGGGATGACCTCGATCCTCTCTACATTTGCAATGTCGATGTTGTTGACTCTGGACCCTCCCATATCCGCAGGATTTTGTCTGATACCGTCTATCAGGATGAGGGTATTTGAATGGTTGGCTGCCCCCTGTCCCCTGAGATCAATACTTCCAAAACCAAAGCTGTTTTTTGCATTAACCCCTGGAACTCCCTTCAGTGCTTCGATAACACTCTTGGCTCCCTTCTTCTCAATATCATCCCTTGTAACAATGGTAATATTTTTAGGTGTGTTACGTACGTTGGTTTCAAACCTTTCTGTAGTTATTACGCTCTCCTCAAGTCTCTGAGTGACGGTGCCCTCCTCAAAGAAAAAATCCTCCTCTGCCCCCATAGCAGCTGATGCACATAAAATAAAAGCTCCAAATAACATCTTCTTTTTCATAAAAAAACTCTCCCCTTTATTTCTACAAGAGAGAGAGATACAAAAACATATTAAAAAAAATAGCGTTTTTGAATACTCCCCGTCCTCGCAGGTTCATAGTATACATACTTCATGGCAGGTCTCCTGGCTCAGCGTCGTTCTACTCCCATCCCTTCCCGGATAATCCAGTGGTAAATGATGGTTTCGTCAGCCTCTCAGTGGCGGGACCGCGGAGGTTTCAGACCTCTCTTCCCTTTTAATTGATATTT
>CAYSGC010000198.1:0-4957 GCA_964430145.1 uncultured Fusobacteriaceae bacterium
AAGGACGGATTTATCTATCCGTCATATGTTGAGGACATCCTTGGACCAGAGTTATTTGACTGGGGATATGGACCATTCAGATGGGTATGTCTCAGCGGAAAGAAGGAGGATCTTCTAAAGACAGATAAGGCAGCCCTTGAGCTTGTAGATCCAAACAGAAGATATCAGGACAGAGACAACTATGTATGGATCAGAGACGCAGATGAAAATGGACTGGTAGTGGGAACTCAGGCAAGAATCTTCTATCAGGATGCCATGAGCAGAACCAATATCGCCCTTAAATTCAATGAGATGGTTAGGGCAGGAGAGATCGGTCCTGTAATGCTTGGAAGAGACCACCACGATGTATCTGGAACGGACTCACCATTCAGAGAGACATCCAATATCAAGGATGGAAGTAATGTAATGGCAGATATGGCTACTCAGTGTTTTGCAGGAAATGCAGCTAGAGGAATGTCTATGATCGCTCTTCACAATGGTGGAGGGGTAGGAATAGGTAAGTCCATAAATGGTGGATTTGGAATGGTGCTGGACGGAAGCGAAAGAGTGGACGCTATCCTGAGAGAAGCTATGCCTTGGGATGTAATGGGAGGAGTGGCTAGACGTGCTTGGGCTAGAAACAAGAACTCCATTGAAACATCTATAGAGTACAACCACAACAACAGGGGAGAGGACCACATTACCCTGCCATATATAGCAGATGAAGATCTCATCAAAAACCTAGTAAAGAAAAGAGTATAGGAAGAGTGGACCCTGCCCCTGGTAAGGGTCCTCTTCAGGTATTTAGCTGGAATCATCTTATAGAAGAGACCGCTGATCCAAGGGAGAGAGTTGATAGAAGCTCCTGAGGGTACCTATAACTTAATAAAGAGCAACTAATGGAGGAAAATATGAAGGCAGATTTTATATTGAGAAATATAGGACAGCTGGTAACTATGGCTGGTGATAACAATCCCCGTACAGGAAGGTGTATGGGAGAGGTAGAGATATTAGAGGGAGCTTACCTTGCTGTGAGGGATGGAAGGATACTGGAAACAGGCCTAGGAGAGCCCGGTAAGGAGATAATAGGGGAGAAAACTCTAATAGAGGATGCAGGGGGAAGAACTGTAACTCCGGGACTTATCGACCCTCATACCCACCTGGTACATGGTGGAAGCAGGGAAAATGAGTTTTCACTTAAGCTTGAAGGGGTTCCTTATATAGATATACTGAAGCAGGGAGGAGGAATCCTAAGTACAGTTAGATCTACCAAGGAGGCAACCCACGAGGAGCTCTATAAGAAGGCAAGAAAGAGTCTGGATACCATGCTAGGTTATGGTATGACAACTATAGAAGCTAAGAGCGGATATGGTCTGGACCTGGAGACCGAGTTAAAGCAGCTGGAGGTGGCTAAGAGGTTGGATGAGAACCATCCAGTAGATATTGCATCTACCTTCCTTGGGGCCCATGCAGTGCCTGGGGAATACAAGGAGAATCCCGATCTGTTTGTGGATAAGGTAATAGATATGCTTCCTATAGTTAAGGAGAGGAAACTTGCGGAGTTTTGTGATGTATTCTGTGAGGAGGGAGTGTTCTCGGTGGAGCAGACGAGAAAAATACTTCTGGCAGCAAGAAATCTTGGGTTCAAGCTTAAGATCCACGCAGATGAGATAGTGTCTCTGGGAGGTGCTGAGCTGGCAGCAGAGGTAGGAGCCATCTCTGGAGATCACCTAATGGCAGCAAGTGACAGGGGAATAGAGATGATGGCCAGGGAGGGAGTTGTAGCAGATATCCTTCCGGGAACTTCATTCAACCTGGGGAAGAGCTACGCCCCAGTAAGAAAGATGATAGACAGCGGGGTACCGGTGGCTCTATCAACGGACTATAACCCTGGATCCTGTCCTACAGAAAATATCCAGTTTATAATGCAGCTGGGATCTCTTGGGATGAAGATGACCCCCAAGGAGGTATTTACAGCGGTAACTATAAATGCAGCTCACTCCATAGGAAGGGCCTATGAGGTTGGAAGTATTGAGGCTGGAAAGAAGGCAGACTTTGTAGTCTTTGATGCCCCAAATATAGATTATGTTATCTATCACTTTGGGATCAACCATACAAGGGATGTGTATAAGGACGGAAGGCTTGTATATTCCCAGGGTAGAGTATGCTACTAATATAAATTAAGAGGGCTTCCCACAGGAAGCCCTCTTATTTTTTGTAATAAACATAATTTAGTAAAACATTATCACCATAGCCAGAGACATCCTGTTATCTAATCCCTGTAGAGGGGGAATCTTTTACACAGGTCTCTTACTCCGTTTCTTACCTCCTGAATAACCTCTGGTAATCCATGGTTTTCAAGGGCCTTCAGGATGAGAGCTGCTACCTCTTTCATCTCCCCTTCCTTCATCCCTCTGGTTGTAAGGGCTGGAGTTCCTATACGGATACCGCTGGTAATAAAGGGACTCTTGGTATCGTAGGGGATACCGTTTTTATTTACTGTAATATCAGCTTCCTCCAGGATAGCTTCAGCTTCCTTGCCGGTAAGTTCCTTACATGTGAGGTCCACAAGGAGCATGTGGTTATCGGTACCTCCACTGACGATTCTGAGGCCTCCCCTTTTAAGTTCATCAGAGAGGGCCTGAGCGTTTCTTACTACCTGTTTCTGATACTCCATAAATTCAGGCTGAAGGGCCTCATTGAAGGCTGCAGCCTTGGCAGCGATGATGTGCATGAGGGGTCCCCCCTGAATTCCAGGGAAGATAACCTTGTTGACCTTTTTTATAATATCTTCATGGTTGGTTAGGATCATTCCCCCTCTGGGGCCCCTGAGGGTTTTGTGGGTAGTGGTAGTAACTACATGGGCATGGGGGATCGGAGATGGGTGCTCTCCTGCTGCTACAAGGCCTGCAATGTGGGCCATATCCACCATGAGGTAGGCTCCCACCATGTCGGCAATCTCTCTGAACTTCTTAAAATCAATCGTACGAGAGTAGGCGCTGGCCCCGGCAACTATTATCTTTGGTTTTACCTGGAGAGCCAGCTCCTCTACCCTCCCATAATCTATTACCTCTGTATCCTCCTCTACCCCATAGGAGTGGACTATGTAGTCCTGCCCAGAGAAGTTGACATTTTTCCCGTGGGTTAGGTGTCCCCCATGGTCCAGCTTCATCCCCAGGATGGTGTCTCCCGGTTCAATAAGCCCCCTGTATACAGCCATATTTGCCTGGGAACCAGAGTGGGGTTGAACATTGACATACCTTGCTCCAAAGAGGAGGGAAGCCCTTTCTATAGCCAGCTCTTCAGCTGTATCAACAAACCTGCATCCGCCGTAATATCTTTTCTTAGGATAGCCCTCTGCATACTTATTGGTCATAACACTTCCAGCTGCTTCCATCACAGCCTTAGATACAAAGTTTTCAGAGGCGATAAGCTCCAATCCATACTCCTGACGCTCCCCCTCCATGTGGATAGCTTCCCAAAGTTTTCTATCCCTTGCCTTTAAATCATTCATAGTTGTTTCCCCCTTTTTTATAAAAAAAAAAGCCATAGATGTACTTCATCTACGGCTTTAAATTCACGAAAATTAAAGTGGTAAAGATATAGTTCTACATCAAAAATTCTAAGGGCACATATGGAATTTTTTTATGGCAACTAGAATTTTGTGAGGATGTAGATCTTCTGTTCATAACTCTTCTCTCCTTTAAATTTGATATTGCTAGAGGATACTACTACATTTGCCAGATGTCAAGAAAAAAACTTAAAAATTTATGAAATGCCAGTTGTTTAGTTCAGTGGCATTTAGAGACAAATGGTAGATAGGAGATGGAGGAGAAGAGAAAATTGACACCTGTGAGGGGGAGTGGTATATTACAAGGAAATCTATTAACCTAGGGAGATTAAAAGCTGTCTGGAGGAGTCCTTCGTAGAGGCAGAGCGAGGAGAAGAATGATGAAGAGAAGTCTCAGAGAGATACAAAAATCTCAGTTGAAAACTTTGGAAAGAGCAATCAGGGACCTGAGGGGGACCCTTGAAATACTTGAAAGTTCCAATATAGATATGGACAGGGAAAGTTTAAAAAAGGAATTGGAGGTCCTTGTTAGAAGAAGTAAGAAGATAGAAGTTAAGTTAAATGGGGTATCTGGGGATGAAAAGGAGTTAGGGTAAACTTCTCTGGATGGATTAGACGTACTTAAGATGAGTGAGATAGGTGGTAAAGTATGGGATGGTGCAGGGAGTATGTGGGAGTGATCGATGAAGTTTATGGACAGATAGATACACTGGCAAATACCAAGGGGCATATAGCCAGGATACCGACTATTTTATACAAGGTCCTGCTGAAGGTGACTAGCCCTGAGATAGAGTGTCTCGAGGTAGATGAAGTTGTGGAGATGGATCAGGATGAGCTGATTAAGATGATAAGGGAAGCTCACGGGATAGTTCACAGGGAGGAAGGGGTCAAGAGTTGATTTTATGAAATGTATTTTATCTGCAGGAGAGCCCTTTAGAGGCTCTTTTTCATTGTTAAGGAAAGTATAGAATTTATAAAAAATTACGTTAAGTAATAAGTTTTTCTGCCGATTATCAGGGTGCAACGTCACGTTGTTTTTTAATTTTTAGAAAAGGGAGCTGGGTGTGCTGGAATGAGAATTTGCAGAGAATGTGTATGTTGTTTTTACAGAACGTGAAACTATATGTGTCCCAGGGAAACTACGGATAGATAGGGGTTAGGCTGGAGGATCCAGAGTGAATATTAAAAAAAATTCATAAAAAAATGTTTGACAGTGTAGGGCTGTTCTGTTACAATCCACAAAACTATTCCTCTGGGGAAGGGAACGATTATATTCTGAAGTGAGTGTCCTAAGAGGGAAAGGCTGTAAATTTATTTAATCCAGGGAGAAAAAAACTATGCTAAGACTTATATCCACCACAACCACCATAATTATGATCTAGGGTTTGTAATCAGAGTAACCACTGA
>CAYSGC010000199.1:0-4950 GCA_964430145.1 uncultured Fusobacteriaceae bacterium
GGACGTATAGGTAGTGCCACAAACAACCTTGGAAATATGTATGAGCTGGATGCCATTGCTGCCTGCGTAGTGGGAGGAGTTTCCTTCAGCGGAGGCGTGGGATCCGTTCCGGGAGTTGTTACAGGGGTGATTATCTTCACGGTAATCAACTACGGTCTGACATATATAGGGGTAAGCCCATACTGGCAGTTTATAATTAAGGGACTCATCATTATAATTGCTGTTGCTCTGGACACCCTCAAGTATCTGAAGAAAAAATAAAGGTGATTTTTAATCACCTTTTTCTTTTCCCTCTTTTCTAAATAAAGGGAAAAGGGACAATAAAAGCTTAGAAATATAGAGATATTAAAGGGAAATTAGAAGGAGGAAGGATGTACTTTGGTGTAGATTACTATCCCGAGCACTGGGATGTATCCATGATAGATGAGGATATAAGAAGGATGAAGAAGATGGGGGTAAATATCGTCAGGATGGGGGAATTTGCCTGGCACCTCATGGAGAGGGAGGAGGGAAAGTTTGATTTTTCCTTCTTCGACGAGGTAATAGAAAAACTCAAAGGAGCAGGGCTCAAGGTTATGTTTGGGACTCCAACAGCTACCTTTCCTGCATGGCTTGCCAAGAAATACCCCTCCATCCTTTCAGAGGATGAGGATGGGGTTAAGAGGGTTTTTGGAGGAAGGCGTCAGTACTGCTTTAACTCTTCTGTCTACTATGAGTATACCGAGAGGATAGTCAGGAAGCTGGTGGGAAACTACAGGGATGAGGAGGCTATCATAGCGTGGCAGATCGACAATGAGTTTGGCCATGAGGGAAGCGATTTCTGCTTCTGCAGCCAGTGCCACGGTAAGTTCCAGGAATTTTTAGAGAAAAAATATGAAAATATAGATGAACTTAACAGAAGGTATGGAACTATCTTCTGGGGACAGACCTACAACGACTTCACCGAGATCCCCATTCCTGTGAAGACCATAACAACCCACAACCCCACCCTGCAGCTGGACTGGGCCAGGTTCAGGTCGGAGTCCATAAACAGATACGCTGATTTCCAAGTAAGGCTAGTCAAGGAGCTCAGGGGGGAGCACCAGGAGGTTACCCACAACCTCTACGGGGGATTCTTCGACAAGTGCTTCGACCAGGTTGAGCACACTGAGGGACTGGATTTTGTCTCCTACGACAACTACCCTGTATGGGGAGGCCTTAAGGAACCCCTTACACCTGCCCACATAGCCATGACCCACGACTATATAAGGGGACTCAAGGGAAAAAACTACTGGATAGTGGAGCAGCTCATGGGAGCCCAGGGGCACACGGTTATAGGATACCTTCCAAGACCCAACCAGGCCAAGATGTGGGCTTATCAGGCCTTTGCCCACGGGTGTGAAAACATGCTCTGGTTCAGGTGGAGGGGGATGACCAGAGGAGCTGAGCAGTTCTGCTTTGGAATAATCGACCACGACAATAGGGACGGAAGAAAGTACAGGGAGGTCCAGTCCTTTATAGGAGAGATGCAGGGGAGGGAAGAAATTGTTAGATCCTCCATAGAGTCCCAGGTTGCCCTCATCTACGACTTCGACAATATCTGGTCGTGGCACTACCAGCCTCAGAGTATGGAGTTTGACTTCACCAGGGAGTTTGTGAGGATGTATACCCCATTCTACAACCACAATATCAATATAGATGTGGTCAGTACCAGGGGAAACCTTTCAAAATACAGGGTAGTTGTGGTTCCCGTTATGCAGATTATAGATGAGGAGCTTCAGAGGAGCCTGGATAACTTTGTCAGAGAGGGAGGAACGGTGCTCTTCTCCTTCAGGGCAGGGATCAAGAACAGGGACAACAACATAAACTTCGGAGAGACCATCCCATGCAGGGTCAGAGAGATGGCAGGGATCCAGGTGGTGGAGATAGAGGCCCTTCAAAGGGGACAGGAAGTGAAGATAGAGGGAAGTGGGATCTATTCTGGAAGAAGAGGAGAGTGCTCCGTATGGAGGGATATTGTTCAGCCTACTACAGGAATTCCTCTCTTTACCTATACCGATAGCTTCTTTGGAGAGATGGCCTGCATAACTGAAAACTCCCATGGAAAGGGAAAAGTCTACTATGTTGGTGGGGGAGTAGATGAGGAAACTCTGACTCTTATTGCAGAGAGGATACTCAGTGAGCAGGAGATCCAATTTATAGAGGAAGTAGAGGGGGTTGAGATCTATCCGAGATCAACTACAGAGGGAGCCTTCTACTTCCTTATGAACCACACTGAGAAGGAAAAACAATGGAGAGGAGTAAGCTTAAAGCCCTATGAGGGAAGGATAGTTAATGCAGCTGATTTTTCTATCTAAGAAATAGGTACGACAAAGATAGAATATTAATAACCTGAAATTAAAATATATTTATTGTTGAGCTCTCCAGAATAATTTGGAGAGCTTTTTCATGTTTAACCCTATGTTATGGTATGGCTCTTGTTGTTTTGAAATTCCTCTTATTCCCATTGTTATTCAAATGATAAAAAGGTTTTTTACCCATCCCTGCATATATTATTTCTAGATATAGAATAAACTAATCTTCAGGGAGGAACCTATGACTAAAAAACAAGTAATTGCAATCCTTGCTCCAAACACATGGTCTGCATCTATTATTCCAGTACTTATGGGAACCATCTACTCTCTATACAGGGGAGCATCCCTCCAAATAAACCTCTTCCTGGCAATCCTCCTTTCCGCAGTTGGAATTCAGTGCTTTGCCAATATTACCAACGACTACTTTGACTTTATAGAGGGAGTGGATACCTCGGAAACTATCTATGACCGGGAGGGATCTATCCTTGTTTCAGATGGAGTCCCCCTGCCTGAAGTAAGAAAACTCATGCTTACTACCCTTATTTTGACCTTCCTTCCTGCAACCTACCTTCTCCTTCAAAGGGGGGCTGTCGTTGCTGTCATAGGGGGGATAGGGCTTCTTGTGGCACTCCTCTACTCTGCAGGTCCCATGCCCATCTCAAAAACCTTTTTAGGAGAAGTTTTCTCTGGCTTCACCATGGGTGGTCTTATTACCTGGCTTGCTTATCATATTCAAAGGGGAGTTATGGATATGGATATTGTCCTTATCTCCATCCCCATCATGATTTATATAGGGTCTATCCTCCTTACAAATGGCCTGTGCGATATAGAGAAGGACAGAGGCACTAGGGTTACCCTTCCAATACTCCTGGGAAGAAGCAGATCAATACTTCTCCTTAAGCTTTCCTATGTTCTCATGTATCTTCTGGTTTTTTCAGCTTCCCTTGGAGGTATCCTTCCCACCTTTATATTTCTTCTGCTCCTGTCTATTCCCCTTATATGGATGAAGCTGGCTGTTATCAGAGTGGAAAACATCTCCATTAAAACTAGGTCTTTTATTATGAAAAATTCCGTTCTTTCAGGGGTTATCTTCTTTACCCTCTATATCCTAATCCTTCTGGGAGAGGTCTTATGGAGGGGGTGGCTTGCATGATAGAGGAAAGAGGAAAGGAGAGGAGGGTATATGATATCTTTCAGAAGATCTCCTCCTGTTATGATCCCATGAATGACCTTATCACCCTGGGGGTCCACAGACTTTGGAAGAAAAAACTCATTGAGAGTATCCCAAGGGAGAGCAGTGATATCCTGGATCTTTGCTGCGGTACTGGAGATATTGCAATAGGCATAGGATCCTCCCTTAGGGCTTCCAGGGTAACAGCCCTTGATTTCAGCAGTTCCATGCTTGAGATAGCTGAAACAAAGGCTCTGGAAGCTAATCTTAAAAACATAAAGTTTGTCCTGGGAGATGCTCTAAATCTTCCCTTCAGGGACAACACCTTCGACACCATAACCATCTCCTTTGGTCTCAGAAATACCTCAGACTATGGGAGAGTCCTTGAGGAGATTCACCGTGTCTTAAAGCCTGGAGGGCACTTCTTCTGCATGGAGGCCTCCTATCCAGATTCCAGGTTTCTGCGAGGTATTCTCTCCTCCTACTGTAGATATATAGTCCCTCTTTTGGGGAAGTTTCTCGTTAAATCATATAGAGAGTACTCCTGGCTCAATGAATCTGTAATAGCCTTCATATCCAAGGAGGAGCTCACAAAACTCATAGAGGATAGCGGCTTTAATAAGGTACAGCTCAGGACCTTTCTTTTTGGAAGCTGCACCCTCCATTCAGGTATAAAAGGTGGGTAATTTGTTTATTTCCTTGGTAAGCAAGGATCATTTTCAAATAAAAAAAGAAGTAGGAGAGTTCTCCTGCTTCTTTTTTTGGGAATCTATTTAAAACTTCTACTTTTTTTCGATCTTAACTTCATATCCCATTGCTGCCAGGATCTTAGCAACCTCTTTTCCAGTAAGAGTTCCCCTGCTAAACTTATTTGCTAAGCTGTGGGCAGTTAGATTGCACTCGTACTTATCCTTTAAAAGAGAGGCTAACTCATCATATGTCAACCCTTCCTTGGCCTTCAATCCCTTTAGTTCCTGTAGAAAATCCTTCAAAGTTACCCCTCCCTACTGATTCTTTACTTCAAATCCATAAGATCTGGACAGTTCATCTGTCTCCCTACTGTGCTTAAGGACATCATCTACATAGATAACCCTCTCCTCGGGACAAAATCTTATCCTGTCAGCCTCATAGGTTCCATGAAGGTATTCAGCTGAAAAATCAAGCATCTTCAGGAAACATACCAGAGTTTCCTCATCTGATTTTTCCAGGTCCCTTCCCTTTAATTTAATCTTATAATCAAACACCCTTACCCCTCCTATTTTAAGATCTAAGATATTCTTCAATAGCTGCCGCTACCTTTTTGGTATTGGCCACAGCTTCCACTACAGTTCTGGCTCCTGTTACCACATCTCCTGAGGCAAAGACCCCTTTCCTTGTAGTATGCCCTGCATCATCAGTTAAAACAAGGCCCCATCTATCTACCTCTATATTCTCCTCTGTATTTGA
>CAYSGC010000200.1:0-1893 GCA_964430145.1 uncultured Fusobacteriaceae bacterium
CCTTTATTACTTCTAACTTTTCCTGAAAATCCTCTATCTTCCCTATGAGGTTTTCTCTGTTCTCCAGAAACAGCTCGCTCCACAGCTCCTCATTTATCATAGCTATCCTTGTGAGCTCCCTGTAGGAGTCCCCGGTAAAGGAGTAGGTATCCTCATCCCTGTCGCTGTTTACAAGGGCCACCGCAATGGCGTGGGTAAGCTGGCTGGTAAAAGCCACCATATTGTCGTGTCTTGCTGGGGATAGCCTGCTTATCCTTCCAAAGGATAGGTCCCTAGCTATCTCCTCCACAGCTGCTATTCCCTCCTCTGTATTTCTCTCAGTTGGGGTAACTATAAAGTTGGCTCCCACAAAGATCTCCGGATCTCCGTGTTCCGCTCCTACCCTTTCCCTTCCAGCCATGGGATGAGCCCCTACAAACTGGCACCCCTGGGGCATGAGCTTCTGTACCTCATCCACAAAAGATAATTTTATACCACATATATCTGTAAGTACAAGTCCTTTTTTAAATTCACCCCTGTATTTCTCTATAAATTTAATCATTCCCTTGGGATAGATAGCCATGATGAGAAGATCAGTTTCCCCCAGGATCTCCTCTGGGCTCTCATATCCCCTTTCTATAATACCTTTGGTCGTACAGTAATCTAGAGCCCTTCTGTCTATATCTACCCCGGAAACTCTGTAGCCCTTTCTGGTCAGTCCCTCTGCCATGGAGGCCCCCATGAGCCCCATTCCCACTATAGTTACTCTTCTCTCTCCCATAAGCTGCCTACATCTTCTTTCCCACTACATTCAGGATCTGCTCTACCCCTCTTACAGTGTCCTCAAACTGTTCCGGTGTCAAGGACTGGGCTCCGTCGCATAGGGCATTTTCCGGGTCGTTGTGTACCTCGATCATCAGACCATCTGCTCCCACTGCTGCTGCTGCAAGGGCCAGGTCCTTTACCATCCATCTCTTTCCTGTGGCATGGCTTGGATCCACTATCACCGGGAGGTGGGACAACTTCTTCACTGCAAGGACTGCACTGAGGTCCAGGGTATTTCTTGTAAACTTCTCATAGGTTCTTATACCCCTCTCACATAGAATTACATTGGGGTTTCCCTCTGCCATGATGTATTCGGCAGCCATTAACCACTCCTCTATTGTAGCTGACATCCCCCTCTTTAACAGCACCGGCTTCCTGGTTTTACCCACGGCCTTCAGGAGGTCGAAGTTCTGCATGTTCCTTGCACCGATCTGGATTATATCCACATCCCTGTCAAACTTCTCAACTAATGACGGTGTCATCAGCTCTGTAACTATTGGAATTCCCGTTTCCTTTCTGGCCTCCTTTAGGAGCTCCAGTCCCTCTAACTCCATTCCCTGGAAGGCATATGGTGAGGTTCTGGGCTTGTATGCTCCCCCTCTCAGCACCTGAGCTCCGCTGCCCTTCACCGCTTTTGCCACCTCTGTAATCTGATCCCTGCTCTCCACGGAGCAAGGTCCCGCCATAATTGTAAAGTTTCCTCCGCCGATCCTTATGTCTCCTACTTCTATCACTGTGTCCTCTCCTCTGAATACTCTGTTTGCCTGCTTAAATGGCTCCTGAATCCTTGTAACCTTCTCCACCCCCACAAGGGCCTCTACGTCTCTTGTATCTATCTTGGAAGTGTCTCCCACCACTCCAATTACACCATACTCAATTCCCGATATATCCCTCACCTGAAATCCCTTACCTACCAGGACCTCCTCCACATGGATCATCTGCTCCCTTGTTGCTTCTTTCTTCATCTTAACTATCATAATGCCCCTCCTAGAAATTCTCCTATAAAATAAACAGCCCCCAGCTTATGCACCTGGGGGCTGTTGCTAATAAAGATATAATCCCTGGTACAAATCCACTTTTATTTTGTAT
>CAYSGC010000200.1:1993-4949 GCA_964430145.1 uncultured Fusobacteriaceae bacterium
GGGCTGTTGCTAATAAAGATATAATCCCTGGTACAAATCCACTTTTATTTTGTATAATACAAAACGGATTTGTCCTTGGATAATTATCCAGCTTACAAATCCGTGTTTATAAAGTAATAAAAGTACCAGAAAGAATTGGCAGTATTTAATTTTCTATCTTCTGTCTTCTTAATATCTCTCATCTTCCTGCCTCCTCTTTTTTTTATCGCCCTGATTTCGGGCCTCCTCTGAATCTTGATTGAAGTTATATTAACAGATTGAATTTTTATTTGCAAGGATTTTTTTTATCATTTTGGTACACTGTTCGTATTTTTCCGATATCTCTCCCTATTTCCTTGAGTTTGTCGTTTATTCCTACTTTGCAGTCGTTCGGTTTTCATCCTGTGAATTCCCATGGAATGAATATCTAAATTTAGAGAAAAAAGACACACAATTAAAGATTGACACTATACAAATAAAATGATAGTTTATTAGATAAGTAGGGATTAACAAAAACATAATTATGAGGTGATATAGAATGAATTTAGAAAACTGGGAAAAAGACCTATACGATGAGATCTTTGACGCTACATTTGATACTATAATGGCTGACTATGAGGCTGGAACTATCACAAAGGAGCAGATCGAGATGAACATCACTGAGCATCAGCAGACTCTTATGAATGGATTCTTTGAGGGAGCTAAGACATTTAACGCAAATACTGCAATGATCGATGCCCACCAGCTGGCTCTTGCTAAGATAAACAAAGCAAGCCTATAATAAGTTAAGGGATAGATTCAGGAGCACTTACCTGATCTATCCCTTTTTTATTGCCCGATCTCTTCCACCGGAAGATTACATTTTAACCTCAGTCGCTGCAGTCCTTAAACTCCTTGAGTCCTCCTTTGAGGTTGTACACCTTTTTGAATCCTAACTTCTTCATCATATCACAAGCACCTAGTGATCTCACGCCTCCCGTTCAGACTACAAGGTATGCAGGATCCTTAGGGAGCTCTGCCAGCCTCTCCTTAAAGTCATCCGAGTAGTAATCCATGATAATGGCATCCTCCACAAGGGGCTCTACCTTGGCTATCTCCTCTGCTGTTCTCACATCCAGCACCCTTACATCCTCATCTCCCAGGAGCTCCATAGCTTTTTCCTTGTCAACATCGAATTCGCTTCCCTTTTTGGCCTTTAGCCTCAGAGCTGCTGTCTTTAAAATACTCATCCTCTCAACTCCTTTTATAGTTAAGTTTTACTTTACATACTTCTCATTTAATGCCTTTATTATAGCATAGGTTTCCAGATCCATCTCACCGTCATAGATTGCCGGTCTGAAGTGCATCTGAAAGGCCCTTACAACCTTTTTATTGTACTCCGTCCACTCTCCGTCTACCTTCATGGGGTAACCGTAACTGCTGAAGAGCTCCTGGATTTCCTCTATAGTAAGCGCCTCATACTCCTCCTGGTTGAGGTGCCTGCTGTAGGTTGCATCATCATACCATGCTCCTATACCGTGCTGCTTATACAGCCTCTCCCACGGGAAGTATGGTCCCGGGTCATGCTTTCTGTCTGGGGCAATGTCTGAGTGCCCTACTATCCTTGTAGGATCTACCTTATACCTGCTGCTGAGTTCTCTTAACAGGTGTACCACCTTTAGAATCTGGTCCTCGGTATAGGGGTAGAATCTTCTCTCCTCCCCCTCTAATCTGTAACCGGGATTCACTATCTCAACTCCCACCGAGGAATCGTTGAGGTTTGTCCTTCCCTGAAACTCACTTATTCCCGCATGCCACCCTCTCTTCTCCTCTGGAAGCAGCTTATATATGGGCTCCTCTCCCCTGCTGGTAATGAGGTAGTGGGTACTCACATGAGGTCCTGTAAGGGCTCTTATGGAGCTCTCATCACCTCCTGCAGTATAGTGTATCACTATAAATCTAACCCTCTCATTGTAGGCAGTGGCCCTGTGAGTCTGTGAATCGACTTTATAATTAGGTATAGAAGTACAGGCTGTGAGTGCTGCCAGCAAGATGCAGCTAAATAATCTCTTCATACTTCCCTCCCGGTATCTCTAAAAAACATATTAATCCTCTACAATAAACTCCCTGTATCTGTTCTGATCCTCCTGCTTCAGTGAAGTGGTTATAAGAAGCCCCTCACCAGTATACTCCTGACTGATCACCTTGGTATTCCCCAGAAGATATGAGGAAATATCTCCCCTGCTAAATGGTATGAGTAGGGTAAAAGTTTTATTCCCCTTAAAGAGCTCTCCCTCTATCCTGTCGATAAGCTCATCTATCCCTATTCTCTCAGTAGCTGAAATATACATGGTCCTTTCCGAATCCTCAGACTTTCTTCCCTCCAGGGTCTCCTCATCCAGCTTGTCTATCTTGTTGTAAACCAGTAGATGAGGGGTCCCCTCGGTATCCAGGTCCTCAACTACACTTCTGGTTACCTTCAGCTGGTGCTCTGAGTCCTCCCTTGCTATATCTGTAACATAGAGAAGCAGGTCCGCCTCCTCTACCTCCTCCAGAGTTGACTTAAAGGCCTCTACAAGGGTATGAGGCAGCTTACTTACAAAACCTACTGTATCTACAAGGATAAATTCCAGGTTGTCCCTGAGCTTTACCTTTCTGTGGAATGGATCCAGGGTGGCAAAGAGCATATCCTTTGCTGGAGAGATAGTCCTCTCTGGATTTTCCTCGTCTAGCTCCATAAAGAGGTTCATGATAGTTGATTTACCTGCATTGGTATATCCCACAAGGGCCACGCTAGGAGTAGTGCTCTTCCTTCTCTGCTTTCTTCTGACCTCTCTTTGTTTTTTAACCTCATCCAGAGCTCTCTCTACATTGGTGATTCTCTCCTCGATGTTTCTTCTGTCAAGCTCTAGCTTTGTCTCTCCCAGACCTCTTGTCCCTATCCCTGCTCCAGTACGGGAAAGCTTCTCCCCCATACCTATAAGCCTTGGTTTCTGAT
>CAYSGC010000201.1:0-4918 GCA_964430145.1 uncultured Fusobacteriaceae bacterium
GTCAAAATAAATTTTAAAAGAGATGGTGAAGATCTTGTCAACAGAAGATAAAATATTAAAGGTCGCTTTGGAGTTATTTTCAAAGTACGGTTATTCTGGAGTTTCCACAAAGCAGATTGCCAGGGAGTCCGGTGTGAATGAAGTAACTATTTTCAGAAAGTTTGAAAGTAAGAGTAACCTCTTTCAGCAGGTTATAACCAGGTATGCCAAGGAGGGAAATGTCATAGAGAAGCTCAAGGCTGAGCTCACTGGAGATCTCAGGGCAGATCTGGAAATATTCGGTTTCTCCTTCTACAAGTTTTTACTGAACAACGAGCTTATGTATAAGCTCCAGGTTAAGCAGGTAGATGAGGAGAGTATGAAGTTTACTAACTCCCTGAAGTATAAGGAGTTCTTTTCAGACTACCTGAAAAAAGTCAGGGAAGAGGGGAAGTTTACAGGTGATCCTGAAATGGTGGCTGTTACCTTTATCTCCACTATAATGGGGATATTTACCTTTAGAATCTTTACTAAGGATATGGTAGCCAAGGTGGACATAGAGGAGGCTATCCAGGAGGAAGCTGAGAAGATATTAAAACTATATACATCTTAGCCTTTATTTAAAGGGACTTGGAAGCAAGTCTCTTTTTTTATTAAAAATATGTAAGTAAGCACTTGCTTTTGAGAATTTGTGGTTGTAATATATTACTGTAATCAACTAAAAAGTTCTTAAAAAGGAGTTTATGTATGAGAAAGGTTGTATGTGTGAAGGAGGCTATGGACAAGATCCAAGACGGTATGTCCATTATGGTAGGTGGATTTATGGCTGTGGGAACCCCAGAGATCCTCATAGATGCCCTTGTTGAAAAGGGATGCAGGGATCTTACAATTATCTGTAATGATGCTGGTTATCCAGATAAGGGAGTTGGAAAGCTAATTGCCAATGGACAGGTGAAGAAGCTCATCGCTTCCCATATCGGTTTAAACCCAATGGCTGGGCAGCTTATGGGAGAGGGGAAGTTAGAGGTAGTGCTCACACCCCAGGGAACACTTATCGAGCAGATCAGAGCTGGCGGTGCAGGTTTAGGTGGAGTACTGACTCCCACAGGTATCGGAACAATCGTTGAAGAGGGGAAGCAGGTCATCGAGGTACAAGGGAAGAAGTTCCTTCTAGAGGAACCCCTAAAGGCGGATATTGCCCTAATCGGAGGATCCACTACAGATGAGAAGGGAAATACAATGTACAACTATACAACAAGAAACTTCAATCCTCTAATGGCAACTGCTGCAGACACTGTTATTGTAGGAGCAAGGGAGATAGTTAAACCTGGAGAGCTCCATGTAGACAGCGTTATGACACCATCTATATTCGTAGATTATATTGTGAAGGGAGAGTAATTATGAGCATGAGTCCAAAGGAGATAATCGCAAGACGTGTGGCTAAGGAATTAAATGAGGGAGACGTTGTCAACCTTGGAATAGGTCTTCCAACTATGGTAGGAAACTATATAGATGAGGATATGGAGGTAATGTTTCAGTCGGAAAACGGTCTTATAGGGCTGGGGCCATCTCCAGCAGAGGGAGAGGAGGACTACGACCTTACCAATGCAGGGGGGCAGCCTGTAACTATCGCTCCCCACGGAGCAACCTTTGACAGCTCAATGTCCTTTTCTATAATCAGGGGAGGTCATGTGGATGTAACAGTTCTGGGATCCCTTCAGGTAGATGAAAAGGGTAACCTGGCAAACTGGATAATCCCTGGAAAGATGGTTCCTGGAATGGGAGGAGCTATGGACCTTGTTGTGGGAGCTAAGAAGGTTATTATAGCAATGACCCATACAGCTAAAGGGAAGCCAAAGATCCTTAAGGAGTGTACTCTTCCGTATACGGCAGTAAATCAGGTAAATATGATCGTTACAGAACTTGGAGTGATGGAGGTAAGAGAGGACGGTCTTCTTCTTACTGAGATCGCTGAGGGAACTACAGTGGAGGAGATTCAGGGACTTACTGAGGCACAGCTTATTGTAAGCGATAACTTAAAAACTATGGCACTCTAAAGGGGAAGGGATGAAAAGTGAAGAGAATATTTAACAACATGACACAGTTTTCAGTGGGACTTATGCAAAAATATCTTCCAGATCCATTTATTTTTGCAGTAATATTGACCTTTATAGTATTTGCAGTGGCTCTCTTTGTAACTGGAGCATCACCTCTGAGTATTATTGAGGCCTGGAGTGGTGGATTGTGGAGTCTTCTTTCCTTTTCAATGCAGATGGCCCTGGTTCTTGTGACTGGGACTATCCTGGCAACGGCTCCTCCCTTTAAGAGGATGCTGGAGAGGATAGCATCTATTCCTAAAAATAAGATACAGGCAATAATTATAGTAAACTTTATCTCCCTTATCGCCTGCTTTATAAACTGGGGATTTGGACTGGTTATAGGAGCTATCCTGGCTAAGGAGGTTGTTAAAAAGGTTAGAACGGTGGACTACCCCCTTTTAATAGCTTCAGCCTATGCAGGTTTCATTGTGTGGCATGCAGGACTCTCTGGATCCATTCCGCTAAAGCTGGCTTCTGGAGGAGACCTAGCAGCTCAGACTGGAGGAGCAGTTATAGAGGCTATCCCGACAAATATGACGATATTTTCTCCAATGAATATGATTATATTCGGGATTATCCTGTGCACAGTTCCATTCCTTCTTGGATACATGAACCCCAGCGACAAGAATACAATCCTAGTTTCAGCAGATCTTCTAAGAGACGAGGAACCTGAAGCAGGGGTAGATATTAAGGCAATGACACCGGCTCAAAAGCTTGAAAACTCAGCTGCAATCAACTACACCCTTGGAGCTATGGGGTATGCCTATATCATCAGCTACTTTGTGAAGAACGGTCTCAGCTTAAACCTGAATATCGTCAACTACATATTTTTATTCACGGCAATCATCCTACACGGAACACCAATAAATGTTGTGAAGGCTGTAAACTCAGCTGCCAAGAGTACCGGAGGAATAATCCTGCAGTTCCCATTTTACGGAGGAATCATGGGGATCATGACCTTTACAGGTCCAAGCGGAGTATCCATAGCAGGAGGTATTTCCAATCTATTTGTAGATATATCCACCCAGACCACCTTCCCTGTCCTCACCTTCCTGAGTGCAGGAATAGTAAACTTTTTCGTGCCCAGCGGAGGAGGACAGTGGGCTGTGCAGGCTCCTATAATGATGCCTGCTAGTGTGGAGCTGGGAGTAAGATCTGCCAAAACAGCCATGGCCATCGCCTGGGGAGATGCCTGGACAAATATGATCCAGCCATTCTGGGCTCTGCCGGCTCTTGGAATTGCAGGACTGGGAGCTAAGGATATCATGGGATACTGTCTCATGGTTCTCTTCTACACTGGTTTAGTTATAAGTCTGGGACTGGCTTTTCTGTAAAACACAGATTCCTTGCAGGTATCTAAGAAGATACCTGCTTTTTTTATTAGTTACATACCTCTCTTCCTAATCAGGCAATCAACAAAATAAAGGGAGTCCCCTGTAGAGGGGCTCCCGCCCTCTATCAAACCCTCATGAGATTTGCAATGTTGGCATCTGGATCTATTACCGCCTCCAGTATCTCCCTTTTAGCCGTCATAACTACCACAACCCCAGGACCATGGCCCATCTTTACACAATCGGAATGGACTACTACCCCTATGGATGCCGCTCCCTTGAGGTATCCCCTTCCATAGGTATTGTCGCAGTTTTCCAGGAAAACAAAGTCCCCGAACCTTAACTTCTCAAGACCCAGTCTCCTGTACTCCCTCTCATCAGCTGTCATAATATCATAATCTCCAGAAGCAGCAGAGGGCCATCCTATTCCAGAACCCATAAGGTAAGCGGGAATGGAAGTAACCACAGGAACTTTCAACCTTTCCCCCTCCATCTTCACCTTCATCTTCTTAAGGAGCTTGGGATCCAGGTTCATAATATGAAGGTCGGGATACTCCTCTATCTTCAGTCCCTGCCCCACAGCTTTTATCTGAATCTTGTCGCCAATTACCATCCTCTCCATATCTTTTCTCTCAAAATCAACTATTACATTCTCTATTCCTCCGTGGCTTCCAGTAACCCAGCCAATAGCCCCCTTGGCATCTCCGCTAACCATCGTGGCTTCATTTCCTATACATGAGAGGTACATGAGAGCATCGGACTCCCTCTTGCTAGAGTGATAGATGGATACTCCCGGTTCCACATGGTCTCCAACAAGATCCATACAGCAATCCCCCACCCTGTGACTGTAGGTTATTCCACATGTTCCCGGAAGTATGTGGGGAACTCCTTGGTGATCTATCTTATAGCCTCCAAATACAGGGTGTCTTATCTCTCCCATGAGGGAAACTTTTACTAACTTATCTTCATTGGTCTTCATACTCTCCTCCTGCTCCAGATAATGGGTATCAAATTTTTTTCACAAAATAATCTTCCTTTTCTTCCTAGGGATTATAGTTTAAAAGGTATCCAGTGTCAATTTGCCTCTAAGGTTTAATAGAGACAGGTAACTTCTTTATAGCTCCAGCTGCCACTAAGTCTACTCCTACTCTTAACAGCTTCATAAAAATTTCTCCTTTTTTCTCTCCCTAAATCTTTATTAAAAAAAATTAATTTAATATTTTTATAGTTATTTTTTTCTCTTGTTGTTTTAAATGTAATCAGATTAGTCTCTTTTAGTTCTAGAAAAACAAAGGGATTAAAATTAATTAGAATTTTCTAATGTAAATTTTACTTATAAACAAAATGTTCTGTATCAAATTATTTTTTTCTAATCGCGATTGACATTTCAAAAAAAAGGTAGTAGATTAATTACCAACAAAGATAATCGCGATTAAAATATAATCTTGATTGAAAATATAGGAGGGGAAGATGAAACTGGAATTAGGTAATTTCCATGTAAAGGATGTT
>CAYSGC010000202.1:0-3142 GCA_964430145.1 uncultured Fusobacteriaceae bacterium
GCAGAGAAGTGGCTTAACCTAAGAAAGAGGGATTATGCTGACTGGGTAGACAGAGATGAGCTCTTTGACTGGCTAGCAGTTCCTGCCAATGCAGAAAAGATAACAGCAGTGGTACATATGGGAGCATGTTCAGCTACAACTGAAACAGACGGAGATTTCCTGATGAAAAACAACTATGAATTCTCCAAGAAACTATGGGATTTCTGTGCAGACAAGAATATAAAGTATGTATATGCATCGTCAGCGGCAACCTATGGAATGGGGGAGCTTGGATATGACGATGAGGTAAGCGTAGAGGAGCTTAAGAAGTTAATGCCTCTAAACAAGTATGGGTACTCTAAAAAGTTCTTTGATGATTGGGCATTTAAACAGGAGAAGGCTCCAAAGCAGTGGGTAGGAGTTAAGTTCTTCAATGTATATGGCCCCCAGGAGTACCACAAGGGAAGAATGGCTTCAATGGTTTTCCATGCCTACAACCAGTACAAGGAAAATGGTCTGGTAAAGCTATTTACATCTCATAAGGAAGGTTATGAGGATGGATGGCAGCTGAGAGACTTTGTATATATAAAGGACGTAGTAAATGTACTGAAGTTCTTCCTGGATAATGAAGTTGAATCTGGAGTATACAACCTTGGAACCGGAAAGTGCAGAGGTTTCTATGAGCTGGCACTGAATGCAGTGAGAGCGGCAAGCGACAACTATGAGATAGAGGGGAAGGATGTAATCGAGTTTACTCCAATGCCTGAAGATCTTAGAGGAAGATATCAGTACTTTACTGAAGCAGCAATGAACAAGCTGGTAAAGGCTGGTTACACAGAGAAGTTCCATACTCTAGAAGAGGGAGTTAAGGACTATGTACAAAACTATCTATCTAAGGAAGATAGTTACCTATAGGAGGCAGGCAGTTGAGTGATTTACTTATAGTAACAATACTGGGAATAGTACAGGGTCTGACGGAGTTTGTCCCTGTAAGCAGTACGGGACACATGATATTAGTTGAGGAGTTTCTGGGAAGTCAGACCTTTAATAAGGGGTTCTTCGATACCTTCCTGGTAGTTGTACAGCTTCCATCCATTCTTGCAGTGGTGGTGTACTTCTGGAACGATATAAACCCCTTTGTAAAGGACAGGGAAGTATTTAAGGAAAAGATGATACTTTGGAGCAAGATCATTGCAGGGGTACTCCCAGCAGCGGTATTCGGACTTCTTTTAGATGATGTAATCTCAGGCTATCTTTCAGGAGTTCAGATAATAGCAGCTATGCTTATTCTCTACGGAATAGTTCTTTTACTGGAGGAAAAGTTTCTCAGGAAGACCGGAAGGGTAGAGAGTATGAGAGGGATTACCTACAAGCTGGCAGTGGCAGTGGGATTCTTCCAGTGTCTGGCTATGGTTCCGGGGACATCGAGATCCGGGGCAACAATAGTAGGAGGACTGCTTCTCGGGTTATCCAGAGCAGTGGCCGCGGAGTTCTCCTTCTTCCTGGCTATCCCTACAATGTTTGGAGCAACCCTGCTGAGACTTTTAAAGCACGGCCTTACATTTACTCCATCAGAGTGGAAGCTTACCCTGGTAGGGTGTGTGGTATCCTTTGTGGTTTCCTATGTGGTAATCAAATGGTTTATGGCTTACTTGAAGAAAAGAGACTTTAAATTATTCGGTATATACAGAATATTAGTAGGAATTTTGGTATTCTTGAGTATCTATTATTAAACAAGGAAATATTTCCTTGTTTAATTTTTTTATTGTGAGGAAGAGATTTGATTAGGAAAAACAGGGGAGGGATAGATAGAATATGGATATGACGGAGATACTTATTAAAGCAGGAGAGATGGGAGCATCGGATATTCACTTTGTAGTGGGGAAACCGCCAATGGTAAGAATTCACGGGAAGCTTAGAGAACTTCCAGGAGCAGAGAGACTGATGCCCAATTCCATAAAGGAACTCTCCTCCTCAATATTAAATGAAGCCCAGGAAAAGGCCTTCGATATGAATAAGGAGCTGGACTTTTCCTTCGGAATAGCCGGTGTGGGAAGATACAGGGTAAACCTTCATATGCAGAGGGGAACTGTGGGGATGACCATAAGATCCCTCAGTACAGAGATCCCTGAATTTGAGGATCTGAAGATACATGAGAGTGTTAAAAACTTTATAGATAATAAAAATGGATTGATCCTTGTGACGGGACCTACTGGAAGCGGTAAATCGACTACCCTGGCATCACTATTGGATAAGATAAACAGGGAGAGACATGAACACATAATAACCATAGAGGATCCTATCGAGTATCTACACATGCACAAGAACAGTCTTGTGGAGCAGAGGGAGATCGGATCGGATACAGAGTCATTCTCCACAGCCCTGAAGTATGCTCTGAGACAGGATCCAGATGTAATACTTATCGGAGAGATGAGAGATCTGGAGACGATAACGGCAGCCCTTACAGCAGCAGAGACGGGACACCTTGTCTTTGGAACCCTTCACACCAACGATGCCTCTAAAACTGTGGACAGAATAATAGATGTATTTCCTACAGATCAGCAGGCTCAGGTAAAGGTAATGCTCTCCACCTCCCTTCGTGGAGTGCTGGCTCAGCAGCTGGTTCCCACTGTAGATGGAAAGAGAAGAGCGGCCTGTGAGGTTCTTGTGGGAACTCCCGCAATAGGAAACCTTATAAGAGAGGGGAAGACCCACCAGATACCGTCGATGATAGAGACGGGAGCAAGACACGGAATGATCAGTATGGATGCATCCCTCAAGAAGCTTCTTAAGGAGGGACTCATAAGCATGGAGGAGTTTGAGAAGAGGGCCAAGAATAAGATAAATGGTTAGTTGGGAGATGAGTAATGGCTAAGTATACTTATAAAGCTAGAGATGCCAGGGGAAACCTTATCTCCAGTGAGATGGAGGCGGCAGATGAGCAGGAGCTGGTAAAGGAACTGGAGGTGAAGGGGTACTTCCTCATAACGGCGGAGATAAAGGGCGGAGCAATGGGAGGAGATATACTGGCTCCCTTTAAAAAGCCCAAGGTGAAGGAGATAACTCAGTTTACAGTGGAGCTGTCTACCCTTTTGGATGCAGGTATCTCTCTTGTAGCAGCCCTTGAGATAGAGGAAAATCAGATGAAGGAGGGGATGCTCAA
>CAYSGC010000202.1:3242-4914 GCA_964430145.1 uncultured Fusobacteriaceae bacterium
ATAGTTTCCAGATTTACCAGAACCTTTGGTGCCCTGGTAAAGAGTTCCGTTCCCATGCTTCAGGCACTGGAGATACTCAAGGAGGGAGCTGGTAACGCCAGGATGGAACACCTTGTGGACAGGATAAAGCTGGATGTAAGTGAGGGGGAGAGGATCTCCACCGAGCTTGAAAAGAGTGAGTATATCCCTGTAATGGTAGCCCGTATGGTGGCAGTTGGAGAGGATACAGGAGCTCTGGATACCATGCTTCTAAAGGTAGCAGATTACTATGACAAGGAGCTGGAAGCAGAGATAAAGGGTTTAACCTCGGTAATAGAACCTATAATTACCGTGGGAATGGGAATAGTAATAGGAGCAATAGTACTGGCTGTAATGCTTCCGATGTTTGATATGATAAAGCTGGTAAAGTAGTAGAAAGTAGTAGGAGGAAGTTTTGACAATTAAAGCAGATTTTGAGATGAGCCCTGGAAGTATTGTAGAGTTTGTAAGGGTGCTGATACCAGAGGCAAGGGAAAAGGAGATGGAGGTAAGAACCCTCAGCGAGGGGGAGGAGATCTCCATAGAGGTAGTATGTGACGGGAGGAAGGAAATATTTACCTACCCAAACCACATGGAGAGGATAGATGACCAGAAGATAATCATGATAAAGATGGCTCTTCTGAATATATACGGTAAGAGCTACCCGTGGGGAGGACTTATCGGGGTAAGACCTACAAAGCTTGTAAGAAGGATGCTGGCTCTGAAGTATACCTATGATGAGATAGAGGAGATCCTTATGGGGCTCTATATGGTTACTCCGGTAAAGGCGAGACTTCTCTCAGATGTAGTGAAGAAGGAGATGAAGTACCTTAACAGGGACCATATAAATATGTATATAGGGATACCCTTCTGCCCTACCAAGTGCAGATACTGTTCCTTTGCGTCCTATGAGATAGGAGGACCTGTAGGTAAGTTTTACAGGGGAGTAGTGGATACTCTGTTAGATGAGATAGAGCTCACAGGGGAGTTTTTAAGAGGTACAACTCACACCATAGAATCCCTTTACTTTGGAGGAGGAACTCCAAGTGTCCTTACTGAAGAGGATCTTGTAAGGGTTCTTGAGGCTGTGAAAAAGCATATAGACTTCACCCACATTAAGGAGTTTACCTTTGAAGCGGGAAGGGTGGATACATTAAACAGAAGAAAGCTGGAGATAATGAAAGAGTATGGGGTGGACAGGATCAGCTTGAATCCACAGACCTTCAATGAGCATATCCTGAAGGAGCTCAACAGATCCTTTGACAGAGCTAAGTTTGATGAGATGTACGGGATAGCCCGTGAGCTGGGATTCATAATAAATATGGACCTTATCCTTGGTCTTCCAGGAGAGGGTCCGAAGGAGATCTACCATACCTTAAACGAGATAGAGAAGTATGATATGGAAAACCTTACAATTCATGTGCTTGCCCTGAAGAGAGCTTCAAAGCTCTACCAGGAGGGGTATGAGAAGGAGGAGCTTAACAAGGAGGAGTTTGAGCTGAAGCTCAAGGAGCTCCTTGAGAAGAAGAATCTGGAGCCATACTACATGTATCGTCAGAAAAATAGTATCGAGTGGGGAGAGAACCTTGGATATGCTGTTCCCGGGACGGAGTCCATCTTCAATATAGAGATGATAGAGGAAAATCAGTCTACC
>CAYSGC010000203.1:0-4906 GCA_964430145.1 uncultured Fusobacteriaceae bacterium
GGTATGCCAGGTATACGTGGATTTTTTAGAGAAGATCTGATAAAATCTTAAAATAAAAATTAGGAGGAAGATGATGAAGAAGATAGTTTTATTTGTACTGAGTGCACTGTTTTTAGTAGCCTGCAGCGGGATGGACAAAAAGGAAAAGAGCATTCAAACAGAGGTAATTGGAAAGATCTATGAGCTTGAAGGGGTTATAGAGGGAAGTACTATTGACATAGCCTTTGACGAGAACCAGGTAGCTGGAAGCGCAGGGGTAAACAGATACTTTGCTCCATACCTAATAGAGGGCAACAACTTAAGTATAAAGGTTGTGGGAACAACAAGGATGATGGGACCAGAGGAGCTTATGACCCAGGAGGCTGAGTTTGTAAAGAATCTTGAGAAGGCAGAGAAGATCGAGATGATCGGAGAGCAGCTTGTGATAACTTCCGAGGGAGGAAAGAGGCTGGTATTCAATGAAAGGGTAAGAACCTTTGAGGAGATCGTTGCAGATAAGACCTTTAAGCTGGAGGGGACCCTTCCAGAGCATGATATAACAATTACTTTTGGAGAGGGAAGACTTGCTGGAAATGCAGGGGTAAACAACTACTCAGCAGCATATGAGGTAGAGGAAGGGATGATGGGTGTATCACCTCAGATAATAACAACTATGATGGCGGGACCGGAGGAAGCTATGGATCAGGAGAGCCAGTACCTGAAGGATCTTGCTAGTGCAGAGAAGGTAGAGGCAGGAGATGATGGAGTAGTAATTACTCTAAAGGATGGAAGACAATTAATATTTAAATAAAAAGGAGCGTGACACTCCACTTCTTCTAATCTTAGCAAGGGAGTTTTATTAAGGCGCTAATCTATAATTTCATACTTTAACTAATAAAAATAGAGAGCCATAGGCTCTCTATAATTTTTTTTCAATCCAGTTTGTTTTGGCAATGGTTTCCATAACCTTATCATATCCCATATCCGGGTTGATAGTTTCCTCGTGGGAGATGGTAATCAGTGACATTGAGATGGCAAATTTAACAGTTTCCTCTATGGAAAGCTTGTTAATGTATCCATATCCAAGACCTGCTACAAATGAATCTCCAGCTCCAGTAACATTTTTTACCACAGCATCTGCAGTCTGAATCCTTCCAGAAGAAGTTTCATTTACATAGTAGATTCCGTCCTCATCTAAGCTGATGAAGACATTCTTTATTCCCAGAGACAGGAAGTATTCTCCAACCTTTACAAGATCCTCTTCGCTCTCGATCTTCATACCAGAAAGAACTTCCGCTTCATACCTGTTTGGCTTGATTGTGTGAAAGTATTTTATAAGGTGCTTGATCTTTTCAGCTTTTGCTGAGGAGATAGGATCTAGAACAAAGTAGGTAGAACCATGGTATGTATTGATAATATATTCTAAAGTTTCAGGATCATCAGCATCTAAGAAAGTATATTGAGACTGTCTGATCATCTCTCCCTTTGAATCTATAAAGTCGGGACTCATCTCCTTGATACTGTCCATATCAGCAACAGCAGAGACCATCTCTCCCTTCTCATCTAAAATAGCCATGTAGGTAGGAGTAGACCCGTTTTTTAAAACAAGGGAGTTACTCATATCATAACCAATGCTCTCCGAGTGCTCGAGCATAGAACGTCCAATTTCATCGTTTCCTAAAATAGATATAAACTTAGTGTTAACACCAACTCTGGCCATGTTTTCAGCAATATTCCTAGAAACTCCACCAAAGGAAATCTTAACTCTTCCTGGGATAGAATCGTGAGAATTATATGAAGTTCTGCAGAATCCGAACATATCTACAACTGAGGCTCCGAAGACAAGAATATATGGTGCTTTATTGTTATCTGACATAACATCCTCCTAAAAAGAAAATAGATAAATATTTTATCATATTTATCATTAATTTTAAAGGGGGAATAAAAAGCGACGTGACGTTGCGTCCTGACGATCAATGGAACGGTAACTACTTTAAGAAATTTTTTTATAAATTCTATACTTTACTTAATAATAAAAAAGGCAACTCCTCTATGGGAGTTGCCTTTAAAAATTTAATTAAGCTTCTTCAACGAATACGTCTTTACCCATTCCACATGGAGGGCAAACCCACTCATCATGGATATCTTCGAAAGCAGTTCCTGCAGCGATTCCGTTATCTACATCTCCAACAGCTGGGTCATATACATATCCACATACTTCACATACATAAGTTTTCATATTACTAATTCCTCCTAAAGTTGTATTGATTACAAAATTATAATAACATTATTTATGTTTTGAGTCAAGAAAAAAATTATTTTTTTTCCAGCATATCGAACATTCTCTTATCTGCCTGGGCAAGACGCCTGCACGATTCCCTTGCTATGTTTAAAATAATCACCGAAAAGATAGGCAGGTGCTTCTTGTAGAGGACTCTAAGAGCCTTTCTAGGGAAGACGATGAGCTCGGTGTCTGTAGTGGCCACTGCAGAGGCTATATAGGGAAAGATACCGATAAGTTCAGTTTCTCCAAAGCAGTCCCCAGTATCAAATGTTATAAGTTCCAGGGAATCGGAGGATAACTTTTCAACTATTTTCACACACCCGCTCTGAATAATGTAGATATTATCTGGAGACTTCCCCTGTTCAAAGATAACCTCTCCCTTCTTTATGGAAGTTTTCTTTAACTCCTTAAAGATGACACTTAGCTGAGGTCTGGTAAGCCCGCCAAAGATAGAGATTTTATCTAATATACACAACACTTCGCTGTAATCTTCAAGATTACATAGTTCCTTTATCATCTACAAACCTCCAATACTCTATTCCTGTAATACATTTATATATTAAAATTAAGAATATGGCAAGGAAAAAGAGGAAAAGTTGACAAAAGTACCAAAAAGTAGTATAATATTTTGAAAATAAACGGGGGATGAGGCTCTCCTTGGGGTAACCCTAAATGCTTTTGATGAAAAAGATGATGGCTTCTACAGGATTTTTTCCTGTGGAAGTCTTTTTTGTTTTTTAGTAAAAATAATTGTGGAGAAAAGGAGAGGAAGTAATGAGGACAATTTTTTCAATGGTGCTGCTGCTGGCTGGTGGGCATATAGCAGGGAAGCTGGTGGAGAGGGCAAAGCTGCCTAAGCTCTTGGGAATGATAATATTTGGGTGTATTGTGGGTCCGGCCTACCTGGGTGTCCTGGACGGTTTCACCCTGGAGATAGGGAAGGAGTTGAAGAGTATAGCTCTGGTGACGGTACTTATAACAGGGGGACTTGGAATAAGCTGTGAACAGTTAAAGAAGATGGGAAGGCCGGCCCTCCTGTTGAGCTTTATACCGGCGGGATTAGAGGGTTTTGCAGTTGCCTTTGCAGCGGTAAAGGTATTTGGTTTTACCTTTATACAGGGGGGGATCCTGGGATTTATAATATCTGCAGTGAGCCCTGCAGTGCTTATCCCGTCTATGGTGGACCTCATAAAGAGGGGACTTGGAAGGAAAAAGGCTATACCTCAGATGATGCTTGCAGGAGGTTCTGCAGATGACAGTATAGCTATAGCCCTTTTCACCACCTTCATAGGACTGTACTTTGGGTCGGAGAGTTCTCTGGGAGCAAATCTCGCTGGAGTTCCGTTGTCCATAGGGTTTGGAATATTTTCAGGGGTGGTTGCAGCCTACCTATTGAAGCCCCTATGCAGACTTATAAGAAACCCCATAGTACAGTCGGCGCTGGTTCTGGCTATAGGTACGGGGATGAGAATACTTGAGGGCAGGCATATCCTTGAGTTTAACTCCCTTATAGGAGTTATGGTTATGGGATTCATGATAAATAACTATGCAGATGCCAAGCTAGGAGAGGACCTGTCTCACTATCTGGGTAAGGCGTGGCAGGTTGGTCAGATCTACCTCTTTACTCTGGTAGGTGCAGCAATCGATCCAAACCTCATTGGGCAGCTTATAGTTCCTGGGACGATGATCATCTTCAGTGCCCTTGTGATAAGGTCCGTGGGGACATGGGTATCCCTTATAGGTACAGAACTAAACTACAGGGAGAGGCTCTTTTGTGTGATAGCCTACCTCCCCAAGGCTACAGTTCAGTCGGCTAAGGCAGGGGTTCCCCTTCAGATGGGTGTGGCAGGGGGAGAGATAATCCAGGCAGTGGCTATCCTCAGCGTACTTCTTACAGCCCCACTGGGAGCTATAGGGATTAAGCTCAGTGCTGAACCCCTTTTAGGAGAAGAGAAGGTGGAGCTCAGGAAAGAAATGGCCTTGTAGCAACTATTAAGAGGAGATCACTTTAGTAGTTCATATCCTGCTAGGGGGCGGGGTGACTCCCTACCCCCTGAGGGTATATTTTTATTATTAAAGTAAAGTATAGAATTATAGATCAATTCCATTAAAAAATATTACATGAGATTAGCGAAGAGGAGCGTGAGGTTCCTTTTTAATTTTTTGATTCATTTTCCTTCTCTTGGAATAAAATAGTAGAGGAAAGTGGGGGAAGCGAAGGAACTTCTATTTAAAGGATTAAATATCAAAAAAACTATGCTATAATATAAACTATATATTGATATAGATAAGGGAGGGGTGTTATGTCTGAAAAGAGAGTTATAATGCACTATGATATGGACGCATTCTATGCATCTGTAGAGATAAGGGAAAATCCAGCCCTTAGGGGGAAGCCCATAGTAGTGGGAGAAAATATAGTAACAACAGCCAGCTATGAAGCCCGGAAATTCGGAGTGAAATCTGCAATGCCCCTCCCTGAAGCCAGAAGGCTCTGCCCCAACCTCATCTCCCTTCCTGTGAGAAAGAGGATCTACGGGGAAGTGTCGGCCAAGATACAGGAGCTGGTAAGGAGAATAACTGAAAAAACAGAGTTTATAGCCTTTGATGAGGGGTATCTGGATCTTACAGAGGTAATAGAGAGGT
>CAYSGC010000204.1:0-4867 GCA_964430145.1 uncultured Fusobacteriaceae bacterium
CTCAGTGGCGGGACCGCGGAGGTTTCAGACCTCTCTTCCCTTTTAATTGATATTTTCAAACCATAAAGTTATATTTAATTTTGACAAGGGTATACTACAAAACAAACGTGGATTAAGTCAATGCTTTTATTTCTTGAAATACAAGATCAGGAACCATATAGCAAACATTTGCGTCTGATTCGGATGGTGAGACTCATAGGGACAACTATAAAAAAAATAAAGATTCAGAGAGATAAAATTACAAAAAGATTTTTGGGAAATTTGAAGGGGAGTGCATCATATTAATGGAGAAAATACCCTCTAAATATACTATAATTGAGAGAACTTAAAAGAAGGAGGAGAACCATGAAGGATAAGTTTTCAGTGGCAGTAAAGGGAATTCTCTACCATGAGGGGAGATACCTCCTTAGAAAAAATCAGAGAGATGAGTTTGAACTACTCGGAGGAAAGCTCGAGGCTACCGATAGATCCCTGGAGGAGAGGCTTACAGAGGAGTTCTTGGAGGAGAGCGGAATTGCCATAGAGGTGGATTCCTTCAGGGAGCCCTGGCTCTATACAGTGGGCAGTAAAAATATAATAATTATGCCCTTTATATGCTCAGCAGCTGATATTCCGGAAACCCTCTTTGATGAGGATGGAGGGGAACTCCTGTGGGTCCCAGCAGAGGAAGTGGATGACCTGAATATGCCCCACGGGTATCTGGACACAATACACAACAGGGTTCCAAGAAAAAGCACCTCCCCCTTTGAGGGAAAGTATCTGAAGATCATACCTGACTACGTGGAGAACACCTATGAGGTGGTGGTCAGGGTCAGGGACGGGGACAACAACCTCATTGTGGATGAGGTCCTGGATAACTTCACAGCTCCCAGGGAACACATAGAGCGTTGTATGGGGAATATAGAGGTGGTCAGCGAACCTTATATCTTCATGGATTCAAAGCTCTATATAAACTATTTGTTAAAATAAAGAAGCTCCTGGAGGATAATCCAGGAGCTTTAACTAACCTAAAAAAATTTAAAGCAATAATTATTCAGCTGAGATACACTCTACCGGGCATACTGCTGCACATGCTCCGCAGTCGATACACGCATCGGATATTTCATACTTTCCATCTGGATCCGCTGAAATAGCTGTCACCGGACAGGTACCCTCACACGCCCCACATGAGATACAAACTCCCTTATCGATTACATACATACATACATACATACATACATACATACATACATACATACATACATACAGATACCTCCTTTACAGATAAACTTTCAATTGTGATATAAGCTATGGGCATATCCCAAGACAGGATGAGCCCCCATAGCCTGTTCCCAATGCCATCCTCTGAAATATCAATGGCCCCATTTAATATTTAACCTCTGTACTCTCTATTGTCAAGGAGGAAGCTCGGGAAAGCAGAAAGAGTAGAATAAAAAAGGCACCTAGAAAGGTGCCTGTGACTTAATTGAACTTATCTAATCGTTAAAACCTTCCTTTAACCTTCCTGCCTATGACAGCCAGGTGGCTCTCCTTCCACATGCTGGTTACCCTATGGATGGTTTGGTTTATGTGGGATACCTGCTCCTCTGTAAACCTGCCGCTGAGTATTTTGTAGGACCTCACAAACTCCCTTCTGATCTTTCTTCTAAGAGTCCTGTACTCATCGCTGTCCCTTCTCTGGAGAAGGGGTTCTATCTCACCCAGCATATTAATATACCTTCTAAATAGGAATACAATATTATCCATGTTGAAATCTTCCAATGCCTCTTCCGTGTAGTCGATCTTAACAATATTTCTGTACATTTTATACCTCCCGGCGAAAGTATACACCATAGGTCCCTACGTAGGGGAAGTTTTTTTATTAAAATTTAAAAGATAGACTAAAAATGCTGAACCAAAAACCTTTTGTTTCTTTTAAACTGCTAAAGCAGATGATTTTTTCTTCCGTTAATTAAATCCTATAATTTAAAAATATTACATAATAATGTCTGTAGCTTAAAGATAAATTTAACATCTTTAAAGTTAACAGGGGCTTACCTGGAAATGTTTTCCAGGGTGGTTAGAGGATAATTCGATGTAGATTAAGGGGCATTACAGATGCTGGATGTAGAGGGGAAGAAGGTTCTCTGGAAGGGGAATAAAAAATCCCTCTGAAGGAAGAGCAGACGAAAAGCTGAAAGCTTAACTGGAAGATTATATAAAAGCGAAGGGATCCCTGGGCATGGAGGTCCCTTCAAGTATTATTAGATGAATATGAGATTAAGATATTTTTTTGCCCTGTCTTAAATCTCATCTACTATATACTGCAACTCCTTTAAAAAACCTTTAACTTTTGATGGGATGATGGAAGGACAGAAGAAATTTCCCTCTTCTATCCTTCCTGCAAGGGATCCTGTAATCTGCATTAGGTCTACTATCCCAAGGCCACATCCAGGATCATCATTACTGAAAATCCCGTCATTGTTGAGAGCGTTACCAGGTCGATATTTGCATAGTTGCTCTGGGACTCCGGGATCAGTTCCTCCACCACCACAAAGATCATAGCTCCGGCAGCAAAGCAGAGAGCGTAGGGAAGGACGTTCTGCATCTTTAAAACAAAGAGTGCTCCCATGACACCGGCAATGGGTTCCACAAGGGCGGAAGCCTGCCCTATGAAGAAGGCTTTTCTCCTGCCCATTCCCTCCCTTCTAAGAGGCATGGATACAGCAGTCCCCTCAGGGAAGTTTTGAATCCCGATTCCCACAGCCAGGGCTACAGCTCCTCCTATGGTGGCAGAGGGAAGGTTAGCTGCCACAGCTCCAAAGGCCACTCCCACAGCCAGCCCCTCAGGTATATTGTGAAGGGTTATGGCAAGGACCAGAAGGGTGCTTCGCTGCCACGAGGTCCTTACACCCTCGCTCTTATCGATACTTAATCCCGGGTGAAGGTGGGGGAGGATCCTGTCGGTGAGCCTCATAAAAATGCCCCCACCCATAAATCCAATGACTGCAGTGAGCCATGGGATATGCCCTAAGTGTTCTGCCATCTCCAGCCCCGGTGCCAGAAGAGACCAGAAACTTGCTGCGATCATTACACCGGCAGCAAACCCCAGCATGGCATCCATTATTTTTTGGTTTACACTCTCAGCAAAGAAAACAAGGGCTGCCCCTGCAGCAGTGACACTCCAGGTAAAGAGTGTTGCAAGGAAGGCCTGCACTACCGGGTTCAGGTCCAGAAAAAAGTTCATCGTTTCACCTCCAGACTATGTGGAAAAGTTGAAGACCCACACAGGGTTATTAATGTCAGTTGATAGTACTTCTTACTATAAGTAATATAGGGGAATCAGAGAAAATCCTTTTATATTGCTAGGCAAGGGGAAATTTAAAGTAAGCTAAATTTAATAAAGGGAATCCCTTGAATCAGCATAAAGGTGAGGTATGATACTTAACTGTTTCTGTCTATGCCGGGAGGAAGATCCAGGTTACAGAGACAGTTTAATCCATAGATTAGGAGGAGATATGATGAACTTTAACTGCAACTACCAGCCCTTTCCATCCAAGAGATACACAACCATAGCCAAAAACGGAATGGTGCTTACCTCCCAGCCCCTGGCAGCAGGTGCCGGTCTGGATATCCTCAAAAAAGGGGGGAACGCAGTGGATGCGGCAATAGCCACCGCTGCCTGCCTTACAGTGGTGGAGCCCACATCCAATGGTATCGGAAGCGACGCCTTTGCCATTGTGTGGATTAAGGAGGATGAGAAGCTCTACGGAATCAACGGAAGCGGCAGGTCCCCCGTGGGTATCTCCATAGAAAAATTAAGAGCAGCCGGGCATGAGGAGATGCCCCAGCTTGGGTGGACCCCGGTGACTGTATCTGGAGCTCCCGGTACCTGGGCTGCTCTGAGCAAGCGCTTTGGAAAGCTTAGCTTAAGGGAGTGTCTGGAGCCTGCAATCAGGTATGCCAGGGAGGGGTACCCCGTCTCTCCAACTTTGGGTTACAACTGGAAGAAAGCCTATGAAAGGTACTCTGAGATACTGAAGGGGGAGGAGTACAGGGAGTGGTTTAAGACCTTTACCATAGATGGGAGGTGCCCTGAGGTAGGGGATATAATAAAGCTTGAAGATCACGCCAAAACCCTTGAAAGCATTGGTGATACCAATGGAGAGAGCTTCTACAGGGGAGAGATAGCTGACAAGATAGACAGGGCCTCTAGAAAGTACGGTGGATATATCAGAAGGGAGGACTATGCAGCCTTTGAGCCCCAGTGGGTGGAGCCAATAAGGCTCAGCTACAGAGGGTATGAGATCTGCGAACTTCCCCCAAACGGCCAGGGGATAGTGGCCCTCATGGCCCTGAATATCCTCAGAGGGTATGACCTCTCAGAGAGGGACAGTGTGGATACCCTCCACAAGCAGCTGGAGGCCATGAAACTGGCCTTTGCCGACGGGAAGAAGTATATAACAGATCCCCTGGAGATGAGGTACAGGGGCAGGGACTTTTTAAAGGGGGAGTACGGGGATAAAAGAAGGGAGCTCATCGGGGAGAGAGCTGGTGATCCGGAACCGGGGACTCCTCCCGGCGGCGGGACGGTGTACCTGTGTACAGGGGACAGCGAGGGGAATATGGTCTCCTTCATCCAGAGTAACTACATGGGCTTTGGGTCGGGGATAGTTGTTGAGGGCACTGGGATAGCCCTCCAGAACCGAGGGGCAGACTTCTCCCTGGACCCCCGGGCGGCCAATGCCCTGAAGCCCGGCAAACGCACCTACCACACAATAATTCCCGGGTTTATCCTCAGGGACAATAAAGGGGTGGGGCCCTTTGGAGTCATGGGGGGATATATGCAGCCCCAGGGACACGTCCAGGTGGTGATGAACCTCATAGA
>CAYSGC010000205.1:0-4833 GCA_964430145.1 uncultured Fusobacteriaceae bacterium
CCTCTGAAAAGGGAAGATGAGCTCCGTGGGCTTCATCTACCAGAACAGCCATACCGTTTCTGTGAGACAGGTTTATTATCTTAGAGAGGTTTGAGATGGCCCCGTAGTATGTAGGGTTCATCAGAAACACCGCTTTGGCATCTGGATTCTCTGCAATTGCTTCCTCCAGGTTTTTTACTGAGATCCCTGTGGAGATCCCAAGTTCTGAATCTATTTCAGGCTGTATATACACAGGTATAGCAGCACTGAGTATAAGAGCATTTACTGCTGACTTATGGGCATTTCTGGGAAGTATTATCTTCTCTCCCGGTTTCACTGCACTCATGATCATAGCCTGTACCCCTGAAGTAGTTCCATTCACAAGGAAAAAGGAGTGGTCGCTACCATAGGCATCTGCCATAAGCTCCTCGGCTTTTTTTATAACTCCAGTTGGGTTACTCAGGTGATCCAACTGCTTCATGGAGTTTGCATCCATCTGAAGAATCTTCTCCCCCATAACCTCTGAAAACTCAGCTAGTCCCTTGGAATTCTTCTTGTGACCAGGCACATCAAAGGATATAATGTTGTCTTTCTGATAGTTTTTTAGTGCATCAAATAATGGAGTTTCATTTTGATTTTTCATTCTTTTTCCTCACTTCGTGTAGTGTAAAACTATATCTCAAGGTTAATATTAGTAAACTTTATATTTAAAAAAAATATTTACTGCTCATATAAATCAACCTTTTTGACCTCTTGCCACCACTGACTTTGAATCATAACTTTTGTTTTTAAAAAAATTACTTCCATTAAGAAATTTTTAAAAAATTTCCCAACATTCTCCAGTTAAACAACTTTTTAAGTTTAATATATATGAACTTTAAATATGATTTAAGTATACCATATTTCCGAAAAGAAGTATAGTATATTTAAACTTTAATGTCAACTATTATTTCATCAAAACTTTACTGGACTTGATTTATTATGTGTAAAGATATATAATTTAAGGAAGAAAATGGCAGACTATTGATATTTACAATTAATATTGCAAACTAAAAATGAAGGGATATTTATGATTATTGGAGAAAAGATTAAACGTTTAAGACTGGAAAAATTTTTAACACAGGAGGAGTTGGCAGACAGGTGCGAACTCTCCAAGGGATTCATCTCTCAGCTGGAAAGGGATCTGACCTCTCCTTCCATTGCTACCCTGGTTGATATACTAGAGAGCCTGGGTACAAACCTTAAGGAGTTCTTTAATGAGGAGGAACCTGAAAAAATAGTCTTTACCAACGAGGACTTCTTCGAGGTAGAGGACGAGGAGCTGGGGTATAAGATAGACTGGATCGTGCCCAATGCCCAAAAGAACGATATGGAGCCCATCCTTATTACCTTAGAGCCAGGAGGACAGTATAAGGAGGAATCTGCCCATGAGGGAGAGGAGTTCGGCTATGTTCTCCAGGGAAGTGTCTACATCCACCTGGGAGATAAGAAGCACAGGGCAAAAAAGGGAGAAAGTTTCTACTATAAATGCAGAAAGACCCACTATATCTCCAATTGCGGGAAATCTCCTGCCAAGATAGTATGGGTAAGCACCCCACCTTCATTTTAATAGAGATAGAGGAGCTCAGACGATAGTCTGAGCTTTTTTGATACCTTTTTATAGAAGGTGCCTAGCTCTATTGAGGAGGAGATACATCCATCTAGAAGAATGAGCTGAAAGTATGAGTTTAATTTATTTGAAGGGATAGAAGTTTATTTTTAGTAATCTATATTTAGAATAGTCGGATTTAAATAAGAAAGTGGCGATTTTTATTTTACAGTAGTTAAGAAAAGGGGGCGAAGATGAAGATTAGAAAAAACAAAATTATCAATTTATTTATAGGAGTAGCCCTCCTTTTACTTGGTGGATGCAAATCCTATGAGGAACCCATTAAGATAGGAGTTAATAACTGGCCCCCCTGTGAACTCTGGTATATAGCCCAGGAAAAGGGGTATTTCGATGACACCCCTGTGGAAATTATAAGGTTTTCCACATGGTCGGACAATATGGCTTCCCTTTATGTGGGTAAGACAGACCTGACCCACTCTACCTACTTTAATGCAGTGTATTACAACTCCAGGGGAGAGGAGGCCAAGATAATCCTTTCCTCAGATATGATAAGAGGTGCAGATGGCCTGGTGGTTAAGGAAGACATTGAAGATATTCAAGATCTCAGGGGAAGAAGGATAGCCGTGGAAGTGGGGACCGATGAACATTTTCTTCTACATAAAGTATTAAAGGAAGCAGGGCTGAAGGAGGAGGAGGTAACAATTGTCCCTTTAGATTCAGAGGAGGGGATGAGACGTTTCATAGCTGGGGAGGTAGATGGTTGCTTTACCTATGAACCTTTTCTCAGCCAGGCAGCTGAAAAGGGGAGGGGAGAGATAATTACCTCTACTTCAGATACCTTAAAAATTATAGATACTTTAGTTGCCAGAAGTGAGGCTTTAAATAAAAGAAAGGAAGATTATGTTAATATTTTAAGAGCCTGGTATAGAGCTCAGGAGTTTGTAAGAGATAACCCTCGGGAAGCTTATGAAATCATGGCTGCCCTGGAGGGAACTCCCTATGAGGATTTCAAATCCTTCTACGAGAGCTTCTACTTCTTCACTCTAAAGGAAAATAGAGAAATCTTCTCCTCGGAAATCTTCAAGAGTGAATTAGAGGGTATAAAAGTTTTTCTTACTGAAAGCAACCTCATATCAACTGATCTTGATACAGATAAACTATTTGATCCTGGTATAGTTAAATCTCTGGGAGATGAGGGAGATGATTAGAGAATTAAATCGCTCCTTTATAAACTTTTATCTAAAGATCGCCACAGGAATAATGGCTGTTATAGTGGTAAATATCTTTTTTTCCTTTACCCTAACGGATAATCTCTTTCATGATTACTTTGAAAAACATGCAGAGGAGGAGGTATTTTCTGCATTATCGGGTCTGGATTTTGGTATTTCAGTGCTTTTAGAGAAGAAGGATTTTAAGTCCATCCAGAGGATGATTGAAAACATAGGTGCATACTCCTTTATAGAAACAATCAGGGTTTATGACCTCCACGACCGAGTCCTTTCTTCCAATAACAAAGATGAAATAAATAAAAAATTGGCGCTAGCAATTGTAGATAAGGTTATCGACCAGAATAAACTCCAGAGTATCTCTTCTAATTTTGAAAAAAAGATTTTTGAAGTTGCAGTTCCAATTAAGGGAGAAAGGTATAGCAGTGTAAGTAAAAATGATATCGTTGGTGTTATTTTTGTCAGAGCAAATGCTGAATCCTATGAAAGGATTCTTTTGAGGAATAGAAATTTATTTATTAAAAAGTATATTGCCAGTGGTATTTTACTGCTTTTAAGCATCTTTTTTCTACTGATAAACCAATTCTTTATGCCCATTATAAAATTATTTAATGCTGTAGTTGAAGTTTCCGACGGTGACTATAAGCATGAGATCAAGCATAATTCCCATGGGGAGTTTAGTTACCTAATCCAAAAGTTCAACTCCATGATTAAGCAGATCAATATAAGGGACCAGGAACTAAAGAGGATTAAAGAGAAGCTGGAGGAACAAAATGAGGTCTTAGAGAGAAAGGTGGAGGAGCGAACAAGGAAGATTAAGGCAACTCAGGATATAACCATCAGAAGTCTGGCAAGTTTAGCTGAAACCAGAGACAATGAGACAGGTACACATATTCAGCGGACTAAGGATTATGTAAAAATTCTGGCAGAGGACCTCAGAAAACATCCAAGGTTTTCCCACTACTTAAATGAAAAAAATATTGAACTCATTATCAACTCAGCCCCCCTCCACGATATAGGGAAGGTGGGAATACCAGATTCCATCCTTATGAAGCCTGGAAGATTGACGAAGGAGGAGTTTGAAGTGATGAAGAAGCATACAACCTATGGAAGGGATGCTATACTGAGAACAGAAAAAACCATGGGTACCAACTCTTTTCTGCGTTTTGCCAAGGAGATAGCCTACTCCCACCACGAAAAGTGGGATGGTTCAGGGTATCCAGAGGGACTGTCCGGGGAGGAGATCCCTATCTCTGCAAGACTTATGGCCATGGCCGATGTCTACGACGCCCTCATGAGCAAGAGACACTATAAGGATGCCCTCTCACACAAGGAGGCAGTCAGAATTATCACAGAGGGAGACGGGAGAAGTATGCCGGAGCACTTTGATCCCGATATACTGGAATCCTTTAAAAGGATCCACTTGAAATTTGAAGAAATATTTTTAAAATTCCCCCAATAAAAAAAATTTTATTAGGTCCTAATCTATGCGCACTTTTGCCATAGGCGGGACCTTTTTTTATGAAAATTGGTATTATTCAGCTAGAACTTCCCCTCTGAAATATTTGTATTTTTTTGAAAAAATATAATTTGGTATCGGTTCTAAAAAGTGAAAAATGTAATTAATTATAGTTTTTTATCTTTTAAAGTGAAAAAAGACATTCAGGCACACCAATTGCATTTATATAAATCTGTACCAAAAAAATAATAATTTGATCGAAATTGTTTATTAAGAAAGGATTAAAAACAAGTAAAAATAAAAAAAATGCTCTTGCCTTTATGAAAAGTGTGAGCTATCTTCTAGTGAAAATTGTTAACAAAGTTCCGAAATCTTTAATGAAAATAAGATTATTATTATCTTGAAATTAAAATATAGAAGGAGTGTGTTGTGAATGGCATTGATGACGGGAAAAGAGTATCTTGAGAGTTTAAGAAAGATGAAAACCAAGGTCTATCTAATGGGAGAACTGGTAGAAAACTTTGTGGACCACCCTATGATCAGACCATCTATGAATTCAG
>CAYSGC010000206.1:0-4818 GCA_964430145.1 uncultured Fusobacteriaceae bacterium
TGAAGTCTGTGAACAACTCTCTCTGTCATGTCATCACGGTAAGCCTGATCACCGTGGCCAAACTGAGCAGAGAAACGGTTGGAAACAACATCATTAAGTATTGTAATACCATCAACTTCCGCTAACTTATCTGCCATACGTTTAGCCAGATCACAGCACTTGTCCATGTGGGCAACGATTCCCTCCTTCCCCAATGACTTAAATGCCGCATAAACAGGGACCCCACGGGCACGTCTTGAAGCAGCAATACCAAAGTTAATGGCATTTCTATCTGGTTTTGCCATAGCATCGTTAAGGTAATCTCCCATATTATTTCCACCCATGGCTGAAATAATAGTGGCAGGATCTTTAACTATGATCATTCCACAGTCATAAGGCATGTTGAACCACTTGTGACCATCGGTATCGATGGAGTCGGCACGTTCAATGCCCTTTAATCTATGCTTCTGCTTATCACTGGCTGCAGCCCAAAGACCAATAGCCCCATCAACGTGAAGCCACGCATTGCCATACTCCTCTACAATATCAGCAAGTTCATCAAAGGGATCAAATGCCCCTGAGTCGATACAACCGGCCTGAGCGCAAACTAAGGTAGGTCCCTTGCAACTAGCAACAACTTTGCTTACTTCATCAGGGATAATTCTTAAGTTATCATCTGTTGGAACCTTGATAATATCTTCAAGTCCTACGCCGATCATAGACAGAGCTCTTTTGATAGTAGAGTGTATTTCATCACTTGCCACTACATTGATACGGGGTGCACCATATAGTCCCTTCTTTGCAACGTCCCATCCTGCACGATGTAATAATGTGTTACGGGCAGTAATGAGGCCTGTATAGATAGCTTCCTGTGCTCCCGATGTAAATCCAACGGCTGAACCCTTAGCTAATCCCAATAACTCAACCATCCAGTCTGCTGCTGTTTCCTCAACAACAGACATTGCCGGACTACCAACATAGTAAGGTACATTTTGGTCCCAGGCACTGACCATCCAGTCTGCTGCTAGGGATGCCGGAAAGGAACCTCCGATTGCATAACCAAAAAAACGTGGTCCTCCAGATGCCAGAAGTCCCTTATCGACATTTTTAACTAGGTCATCTATTACCTGTGCCGGATCCGCAGAGTGAAGAGGTAAGGGTCCGCTAATAAGCTCTCTTAACTCCTGAGAGGTTGCTCCTTTAATAACCTCTCTATTATCTAAAGATTCAAGGTAGGCAACAGAATGTTTTAGAGACTGCTCCAATGGTAAATGATATTGTGCAAATCTATTCTTCATATTACATGCTCCTTTATATGATTTTTTTATTAAGACTAGAGTTCTATTTAGCCTTTGATTTAATCTATCACGAAAAATACCAGGATGTATGTTGTTTCAACAACATGCATCCTGGTATTTTTTTGCTTACATAAAGTGCTTTTCAGTAAAGAAACAAAGGATTAAAGTTTTTCATCGAAGATAAATTTAAGCTGCTCCATGGAATTTATCCTGAGGATCTTATCATCCTTCTTCAGGATACCCCTATTTTCTAAAGAAACAATGACCCTGTAGAGGGTTGTTCTGTCACACTTTAAGAGGTTGGCGAAGAGGGAGTAGCCGTTTACCTCATAGACCCCTTCCCTGGAATGGTTATATAGGATATAAGCTACGTATTCTTCAATGGAAAATATATTTCTCAGATAATTCTCCTGCATAATCTGGTTGGTAAACCTTATATGTCTTTCAAAGACAAATGACAAAAAGGACGGATCATTAAAAAGCTCTTTAATTTTATCCTTATTTATTCCATAGCAGATTGAATTATTGCTCAGGGAAATTTGATAGTTCCCCATAGAGGAGTCCTTTTGCAGGAAGTGTTTGGAAGTCCCTCCCAGCTGATAGTCATCGGTATAGACCCTTGCTAAAAGATGATTCTTTCCGTGTTTGTCCGGAAAGTGAATGTCCATGTGTCCCTGGATCATAAGAAAAATATTTACAGGCTCACTCACTTCTATAAAGGTTTTATTGTTGATTTTATTAAAGGCAATTGGGTAAAGGTCATAGGTATTAATAAATTTACCATAGCCACTTTTTAAAAGGTATTTTTCTAATAGTTTTTTCATTCTATTCCCCACCTGATATTTATTTATGAAGTAGAAAGACTTCTATAAAGGTTCTTTTACTTCGATAATCTATTTCTCAACTGAATGTATATTCTTTAATTTATTATATATTTACAATAAGGAAAAATCTATCGTTTCTTCTTTCAGATCTACTTCTGTAGAAAATATTCTATATTGACTCCTATATTATAGATAAAAATATTCAAAGGGGACGTTGTTCAAACAACATCCATTCTAAAATTTTTATGTTAGAGTGATTGGAATCTTAGATAATGAGGAGAAATTTAATATGAAGAAGTTTTTAGGGCTAGCAGCTCTATTATCAGCTGTATCAACTGGCATAATTGCAGCAGATTACACAGATGGAGATATTCGGAAGAACGACTATAAGTGGATACAGATGGGGCTTATGCATGGGCACAATATGAAGGGGCCAAAGAGCATGAGCGACACTTATTTTGAAATAGAATTAGGGGGAAGATCGGGATTTCTTGATTTTTATGGATATGTTGATATCCTGGATGCCTTTAACGATGGGAGTTCAGATCAGCACAATGGAGAAAACTTCTATGCTGAACTTAATCCAAGGTTCTCAATCGATGGAATGACTGGAAGGGATCTGTCGATAGGTCCCTTTAAGGAGTGGTATATTGCCGGCTGGACCATGGCTGGAGACGGTGGAGATGGAGAGACAAGGGGACTGATGAGGCACGGAATAGGTATCGGTACCGATGTGGAGGTTCCCTGGCTTGGAACTGTAGGGTCAAGCTTAATGGCAGTTTATAAGGCAGAGGATTATGGGTCCAATGTAGAGGGAAAGTGGGATGGCTTCACCTGGCGTAATACATGGTTTAAGCCCCTATACACCTTTGACAATGGAGGATTAATAGTTTATCAGGGTTACTTATACTACTCCTTTGGATCTGACCAAGATGATGGTGTTAACGATGCTGGAAAAACAGTAGGAAGGACCTCCGATGAACTTCAGATGTATAACGGGATCTACTACCATACAGAAAGATTTTCCATAGGTTACGGACTGGCCCTCTATAAAAACATGGGGCAATTTGATGACGGGGCATATGGATACGATAACACAAAAAATGATTCTACAGGTTCAGGACACTTCTTTGATTTAAAATATAAGTTCTAATAGTATGGATTGAGAGGGGGGGAGAATCCCCTTCTTTTTTTAAAAAGAAAAAAGAGACCCTATAAGGACTCTTTTAGATAAAATTTCTAATACAGTTTTGACTATCTGTCTTCATGACCTCTATCCATATTCTCTAACTCCCTGTGGAAGTCTGAGTACTTTTCCATGTCAACTGAAAGATCTCTTTCCCTTGAAAGCATCTCCATATCCATCTGAGGAGTTTCCTGTACTATCTGAAGCTCCTGTCTTTCTCTGTATTCAAAGTCTCTACCAAATGATAATCCGCTTACCACTAACATCCCAACTAATAACATCTTTTTCATAGTAATACCTCCCATAGAATAATTCCTTTATCTGCTCCTTTAGCAGTTTTCTTTATGGGATAATTATATGATAATTTTCAGTGAGTGTTAATGTCACCTGTCATCAATAGAAAATTTTTGTTTTCTTTAAGAAGTTTTATCAACAAGTTTATAGAAATTTTAAGGTTTTTAGATAGATTGACAGTTATCTGTTTTATGACCTTGTTTGAGGGGGATTTTTCTGCTATCCTTAGAGGAAGAATATGCATAAAAAAGGGAGTGGGAAGTAATGAAATTTTCATTGATTACAGGGGGAAGTTCCGGACTTGGCTATGAGCTGGCAAGGAAGTTAGCTGAAGCAGGAAAAAACATTATAATAATGGGAAGAAACAGGGGAAAATTGGATAGAGCGGCAGAGGGATTGAGGAAACTCTTTAAGGATGTAGAGGTTAGAGGGGTTCAGATGGATATTGCAGATCTCACCCAGGTAGATACTTTCTTTGCAGGTTTAAAGGAAGGGAATATCCAGATAGAGCACCTTTACAACAATGCAGGAAAGGGTTGGTTTGGAAGTGTGGGGGAATTAACTGAGAGTGATATAAGCTCGGTCCTGGGATCCAACCTTGTTGGGCTCATCAATATGACCTCAAGGGCTGTAGCACATATGAGAAATATGAAAGACAGGTGCAGGATCATAAATATCCTCTCCACAGCTGCCCTGGGAGGGAAGAAAAATGAAACCATCTACAATGCTGCCAAGTGGGGAGCAAAGGGGTTTCTTGAGGGAGTAAGGGATGAGATCCGGGGAGGAAATATAGAGGTTATTATATGTTATCCCGGGGGAATGAATACTCCATTTTGGGATGAAGTTAATTCAGGGTATGACTTCTCAACCTTTATGAAGGCAGAGGATGTGGCCGAAGAGATTGTTCATGCCAGTCTTAACTACAGGATGGTGGTCTCAGACCTTGTTATCAACAGAAGAAGGTAGGAAAATTTATTCAATGTTATCCTTAATAGAGAAGCCTCCCAGTATTTACTAGGAGGCTTCTGATCAGTTATTCAATTTTTATTGAGAAGCGGATCCTTCTTAAAACCTCTTTCTCCTGCTGAGAAGAAGCACATCTTTAAGGTAGTTTTCATTCTTAGCCTTGATCCACTGGGTTTTGAAATTCTTCTCCTGGATGATATAGGCAATGGAAGCTAAAGCCTTCAGGTGGAAGAGGACATTTTCCTTCATTCCAGAGAAGACAAAGATCGCC
>CAYSGC010000207.1:0-4816 GCA_964430145.1 uncultured Fusobacteriaceae bacterium
CATTACTTCCTGAGCCCTCTCAGGAGTCCATAGCTTCTTTCTGTAGTTAAGATCAACAGATACAGTTACCCCATGTTTTTTAGCAGCCTTACAAGCCATTTCAGTAAGTTTTGCAGCTTCCTCTGAGATTGCAGGGGTGATACCAGAGAAGTGGAACCACTCAGCTCCCTCAAAGATAGCGTCAAAGTCGAAGTCGGCTTCTGTAGCTGTAGCTATAGCAGACTCTGCTCTATCATATACTACCTTTGAAGGTCTCATAGAGGCACCAGTCTCAAGGAAGTAGATACCCAGTCTCTCTCCACCTCTTGCTACATAATCGGTGTTTACATTGAACCTTCTAAGGGTATTTACAGCACACTGTCCAATTTCATGCTCGGGAACCCTAGACACAAAGTGTGCATCAAATCCGTAGTTTGCAAGGGATACAGCCACATTTGCCTCTCCCCCTCCATATACAACATCAAACCTCTCTGCCTGGGAAAATCTTGAATACCCTGGAGTCGATAGTCTTAGCATTATTTCACCCATAGTTACTACTTTTTTCATTTTAAATCCTCCTAAAATCTTTATATAACCTATTTTTTAATAATATTTTTAAGCGGTGATCTTTTTTTCTTCATTTTTACTGCACTTTAGTGTTTCAGAAGCCATTTCAGCTCTTACCTCTTTAATTCTTGCAACAAATGCTTTTGCAGTGGCAGTGATCTCCTCTGAAGATCCATTAGCTAGATTACCACCAGCCCCACAAGCAACTACACCATTTCTAATCCACTGATCGATGTTCTCGAGGTTGACTCCACCTGTAGGCATTATATTTGCCTGGGGAAGGGGTGCCCTTACTCCTTTAACAAATGAAGGACCAAAAGCGCTTCCTGGGAAGAGTTTAACGATATCGCATCCATTTTCCATAGCAGTTATCATCTCGCTGATAGTCATACACCCAGGCATATATGGTATCGCGTATCTATTGCAAAGTTTTGCAGTGTCCAGATCAAACCCAGGAGATACAATATATTCAGCTCCAGCTAGGATAGCAATTCTTGCAGTTTCAGAGTCCAAAACAGTTCCAGCACCTACGATTAATTGGTCTGCCGGTATAGTCTCCTTCAGTGCTTTTATTGCTTCTGTGGCTCCAGGAACAGTATAGGTAACCTCAATTGCCGGGATCCCACCCTCTACGCAAGCCTTTGATATTCTAATAGCTTCCTCTGTATTTTCAGCTCTTACAACAGCCACTATACCTACGTCACTTATTCTTTTAAGTGTATCGGATTTTTTTAACATGTAATTCCCCCTATAAATCAGATTCTTCAATTCCGTATATACGAACATGGTTCGAATTTTTAAATTCTATAAGGAATTTATATCGCAAATTGTAAAATTTGTCAAATATTTATTTTAAGAAATTTCTATTGTGGTATGGTAATCTAATATTTTTTAAGAAATGAAAGTGTGTAGAGGTGCTAAGGATATTAAAAAAGGGGTAGCGGAATTCCGCTACCCTTAAGTTTCTTAAGAATTTATAAATATATTAACATCTGCATCCCAAAGCCCTTGAGATCTCAAGAGCTGTTTCCCGGATACGTTTCCCCTGTTCCGGAATAAGGTCGTGTCCTGCAAAGATTCCAGAGGCGCTTATTGCAGCAATTACCTTGTTCTTGCTATCAAAGATAGGAGCTCCTATACAGAGCATCTGCTCCTCTAACTCCCTGTCATCCACAGAGTAACCTTTGATTCTAACTCTCTCCAGGTCCTCAAGATAAGCTTTTTTGTCTGTTAGTGTATATGAAGTAAACGCCTTCATTCCCTTCTCATCTAAGATTTTTTCCACTTTCTCCCTTGGGTATTCAGCAGCAATAGCTTTTCCTAAAGACGTACAGTGGATAGGGTTTGTAGATCCAAGAGTGGCTATGGTGAAGATGGCACTTTTAGGTTCTGCCTTGTCTATATAAACTACCTCTCCATCCTTTTCCACACCCAGGAAAACTGTCTTCCCCAGTTCCTCAGCTAAACTTTTTAGGTGTTTCTTTGCCAGTGCAACCAGATCGGATTCATAGGAAGTTCCAATAAGGAAACTGTTTAATCCGATAACATATTTTTTTTCATCATAGTTAGATGACATAATCATATTAGTTGCCAGCAGGGTCTGAACAAGGTCGAAGGCACTGCTTTTAGGAAGTTCTAAAAATTTTTGTATGTCAGCTAGTGTTAGTCCGTCCTTTGATTGACTTATAATAGTCAGTATATCGATACATCTTTTAACGCTTCTATTGATCTTCATATTACCCTCCGTATATACGAAATGAAACTGTATTTCTGAATATTAATAATACTATAAACACAGAAAAAAGTCAAAACTAAGGGGAAGTGAAGATTTAAGAGCTCCATTTATAGATAGCCAGAGAATCTTTCTCCCTTCAGGAGAGCTTCAAGAGAAGAAGTCAGTAGGAGATCGGTGAAGGTCCAAAAAGAGGTCTAAAAGACCTCTTGATATATATTTACTCCTCTAAATAACTCCTTTTTGTACACCCATGTCACAGCCAAATAGTAAGCCATGTTTTTCCTGTAATCTCCAAAATACCCAGTGAGATCAAGCTTTTCTGGAGTTCTTTTTTGCAGCCTGACCACATCCTTCCACTTTCCTATTCCAAACTTACTCCTCTTTAATTTTGTATCGATGAGTATGGCTCCCTCAGGGTTACATATAAAGTTTTTTGGCTTGCTGTCTCCGTGAAAGTGTCTTAAGGAGTGAAGTTCTTTCAGGCTCTTCATAACCTTGTTGTAGTCCCTTGTTTCCTTTGGATCCTTGTTTAAAATGGGATCTTTCTTTTGGAGTATAATCCGGACACCTCCCTAAAGAGGAGTAGGGTGTTTGATAGCTGAACCCGCCAATGTCTTAACCCGGTAATGGTAGAATTAATCGGAGGGAAATGGGATCAAAAAATCAAAAGATGCAGCCAGTTATTAGGGAACTAGCTGCATCTCTTAGGAGGTAGGTCTATGTCTCATATATTTGAATAAAGGGAGAAACCTCCCTTAAAGATCAAGGAGAGGCAGCCGCTACTCTAACAGCTGCCATATGAAAAAGATGAAATGTTTTTCAGATCATCGAAGTCTTCTTTTAGTCGACTTTCTAGAAAGAAAAGTTAATTAATTTTTTTTAACAATTAAACTGTTTTAGGCTGTCCTCTCTTTAAATATATTGAGGAAGGAGCTCAAATTAATATCAACACCTTTTTCCTACACTTCCTCTATATAGTAGTACCTGCTGTCTAAGTATCGGCAGTATCCCTCGTCATCGATCTCCTCATCTACAAAGGGCTCCGAATACCCCTCATTTATGGTTACTCTCCTCCCTGCAAACTCAAATTCGATCCATCCCTGTCCCTCCTCTGTCATCCTTTTATAGAGGTCCTCGGCAACCTCCTTGGGATAGATGAAGGCATCCTCTCCGTAGATATCCACCAAGAGGTTCTCAATAAGCTTATATCTCTTCATAGTTTCCATCCTTTCTAACTCTCTACTTAATCCTTTTTCCCAGGGGCATTACTCCCAAAGGTTCCTCACCCTCTGGGAGGGAGAGGATAGATCTTAAACGACTGTCTATAAAGGCTCCGACAAAGGTAGTTCCTATTCCCAGGGCCTCGCACTGGAGGTAGATATTCTGTCCTGCAGCTCCGGCCTCTATATAGATATACTGTTCCGCTCTCTTACCGTATTTAACCGCTGTTCTCTCATAGACCCCTGTAATTACAATAATGGCAGGGGCTTTTCCTACAAAGGGCTGGCAGCATGTAAAAAACTGTTTTCTCTTGTCTCCCTCCTGGGATATCTTGATTGAGTGGGTTGCAGGGGAGTATCTATAGACACCCCTGGGGATACCCTCCACCTCTCCAACTACAAGATAGATCTCCAGGGGGTAGAGTGCTCCTGCTGAAGGGGCAGTTCGAAGCCCTTTACCTCTGTGGGTGATCCCCTGAGCACTCCACAGGATCTGGGATATCTCTTCCAGGGAGATATTCTCCCCTGAGTACTTCCTGAGGGATCTCCTTTCCCTTAGAGCCTCCTCTACAGAGGTGCTCCCCTGGTACCTGGGTTCAGGAAGGGAGATAACCCCATTGTCCATCTGGGCGGAGAGGGAGATAAGGGAGAGTGTGGAAAAGCAAAGGATAAGGGTGATAATAGTAAACCTCATTATATAGTCCTCCTGTCAGCTAAAGGTATATAGAACTTAATTTTTTAGGTAGTGGTTTAGGGGGGAAAGGAAGCATCCAGGTGAAGAGGGGTTCACAGAGTCAAAAAAGGAGTGCCAACTATAAAAGTCACCACTCCTTCCCCTCTAAAACACACCCTAGATCCTATTTACTCTTCTTGTACTCGTCCTCCACTACTTCCTTGAACTTGAGAAGTCTTTTTTGAAGGGTACGCTTTTCAAAACCTGTAAGCCAACGGTGAATTAACGATCCCTCAACAATAGTTGCTGTTTCAGTAAGAAGGGTATCGTGATAATCTCCATCTGTAAGGGTATAGTCCAGCTTAATATTTTCCTTTTCATCCCCGATATCCATCTTTAGATACTCATCCTTTTTATAGTCTGTAATCTCACCCTTGTACTCCCAGGTATGACCATGGACAGCAACGCTTTCCCTGATATGGGTTCCTATCTTTTTTCCATTGTTAGGGGAAACATCCTCAACCTTTAAGCCCTCTACCCACTTAGCCTTCTCGCTGAAGTCTGTTAAGAAGTTAAATACAAAATCCCTTGGAGCCTCGATCTTTACTGTTTCTGAGAAAAAAGTCTTTTCAACCATTTACT
>CAYSGC010000208.1:0-4808 GCA_964430145.1 uncultured Fusobacteriaceae bacterium
ACAGAAAAGAGGTTTGCAATGTTGATTTTAGATTTATTTTTAACTTTTTTTAAGATCGGTGCCTTCACATTTGGGGGAGGATATGCCATGATCCCGCTAATTGAAAGGGAGATTATAAATAATAAGGGATGGATAGAAGAGGAGGAGCTTCTGGAAGTGATATCTGTTTCCCAGATGACTCCCGGGGTTATCGCCATAAATGCAGCTACCTTTGTAGGGAAGAAAACAGCGGGACTTTCTGGAGCTATAATAGCTTCAATAGCTGTTATACTGCCCTCTATCTTCATCATCTCCTTCATAGTTCACTTTCTTGCAGATAGTTTTACCTCCCCGGTTGCTAAAAGGATACTTACAGGGGTGAGAGCAGGGGTGGTGGCTATGATATTGAAATCTCTCGTAAGGCTCTTTAAGAGCTCTGCAAATACCCCCATGGGAGTGTTTATATTTATCTTTACCATGGTATGCTTGATCTTCTCGCTACTTTCTCCCATTAAACTTATAGTTATGGGGGCGGCCTTTGGTCTTATCCTCTATACCCTTCTCCCTAATGTGGCTCTGAAGGCTATGGGAAGGGGGGCTGAGTAATGTTATACATACAGCTTTATGCAGTTTTCTTTAAGATAGGATTATTTACCTTTGGAGGGGGGCTCTCCATGCTTCCCCTAATAGAGAAGGAGCTTCTCTTGAGAGAGTGGATGACCAGAGCTGAGTTTCTGGACCTTGTATCGGTGGCTCAGATGACTCCCGGAGCCATAGCGGTAAACTCAGCTACCTATGTAGGTAACGACCTTCTGGGGTTCTGGGGAGGAATTGCAGCTACAGCAGGGGTTATAACTCCATCCATAGTTATCATTCTCATCCTGGCGACCATCCTCATGAGGTGCAAGGGGAATGTATATAAGGATGCCTTCTTCTTGGGGCTGAAGCCCATTACCGTGGGACTTATCGGTTATGCGGGCTATACCATCGGAAGAGCGACATTTATAAAGACTCCTCCCAGCGGGATAGTAAGGTTTTTCTCGGACTACTCGGTGAACTACCCTGCCATCGGGATATTTGTTCTGGCCTTTATAGTTCTCAATAAAACCAAGTTAAATCCCATATGGATGATATTTATGTCGGGTATCCTCGGCTTTGTCCTCCTTTAAACTAAAACCAGCTGTGGCTGGTTTTTTAATTTATCCCCATAAAAAAGCAATGGTTTACAGTGAAGGGGTTCCTTTCTTGTTATTTTAAGGTTCTCTCTGTTCCTGGCCCCCTTTACTTTTGGTTTCTAAAAGTTATCATTTAATTAATTTTAGGTTTTCTTAAGTTTTTTCAATGAACAAAAAGAACTATAATGAACCAATAACTTAGAAATCAGGAGGAAATCATGAAAAAGATTATAACAGCTTTTGCCTTACTTGTCTTAACTCTCTTATTCACAGCCTGTTCCCAGGACTCCCTGGAAGGAAAGGGAAGAGGGTTTACAGGGGAGATAACTGTTAAGGTTATTGGAACTGAGGAAAAAATTGAGGATATTGTTGTGGTATCCCACAAGGAAACGGAGTTTATCATGGACAGGGCATTCCCTATTCTCAAGGAGAGAATTATAGAGGCTCAGAGTCCTATTGTAGACAGTGTATCGGGAGCTACCTATACCTCCCTGGGAGTAAAGAGGGCTGTAAACGATGCCCTTAAGAAAGCAGGGAAGGATTTTGGAAGGATCACTATGAATACCAAGGGACCTGAGGAACCTGTAAAGTATCTGGAGGATGTAAAAACTGGCATAGTTATTGTTGGAGGGGGACCGGCAGGTCTTGCTGCTGCCATCTCTGCCAAGGAAACGGGAGCAGAGGATGTTATCCTGGTTGAGAAGATGGATATCCTCAGCGGAAATGGTAAATACGACAGAAACTTTTTTGGAATAGTTAACTCCAAGGTACAGAACGAGGAGGGATATACAGCAACTGCCGATACCCTCTATGAGGATATGCTCAAGAGCAACAAGATGGATTCGCCATCTCGTCTGAAGGCATGGGCTAATGGAGCGTCCCTTGTGGATACATGGTTTAGAAAGATGGGAATAACTCTGGATCACAGGCTGGGAGATACGGGACACATGCACAAAGCCGACGCCTATGCTGGTGCCCACATTCAGGATGGTATGGAAGCTAGGGTAGCTGAGCTAGGAGTGGATGTAAGGACAGGTACCAAGGGGCTGGATCTCATCATGGATGACAAAAAGGTTGTAGGGGTGAGGGTGCAGAATAAAAATAACTTCTACAATATAATGGCAGATGCTGTGGTAATCGCCACAGGAGGATTTGTAGCAAATCAGGAGCTTGTACTGGAGTACAACCCTGAGGTAGAGGGGTTTGCCCACTCAAATCAGACGGGAGCTACAGGGGACTTCCTTCCAGTATTTGAAAAAAATAATATTCAGGTGGACAACCTGGATGTTCTGAGTATCTTTGGATTTATCCTCACATCTACCAGAGACCTAACCGGTGAGGGAGCTGGATATGTCCTTATTAACAGTGAGGGAGAAAGATTTATCGAGGAGGCAGGGACCTCTGGAGTAGAGAGGGGAAGAGCCATACTAAACCAGACAGATGGTGTGGCTTACTATATCTACGACAACACCCTGAAGGATACCAGCTACCGTCTTACCTCCCAGGAGGCAAAGGGACTTCACACAAGGGGTGAAACTCTCGAGGAGCTGGCTGAAAACCTTGGGCTGGATGTGGATAACTTTATGGAAACTATGAGTGCCTACAACAGAGATGCAGAAGCCGGGTCGGATTCCCTTGGGAAGATTGTAAGGGCTCTGGATGCAGAGGGGCCATACTACGGGGTAGAGGTGGAATCTGCCGTTCACATGACCAAGGGTGGAGTAGTGGCCAATGAAAGGTCGGAGGTATTCTTTGAGGATGGAAGCGTTGTAGAGGGGCTCTATGCAGCTGGAGAGGTTGTTAATACAAGAGCTGCCTACAGTGGTTCAGTGGTATTTGGTAGGATAGCAGGAGAGAGTGCTGCAGAGTATATAAAAAAATAAAGGGAGGGAGCCTAGCTCCCTCCTTTAACTTACCGCTATCATATAGGATTTTTCCATGGGTGTGCCCCTGTGGGGTTTCATTAGTCTGTCCATAAGATGCCCCCCAAAAGCATGGTCTATGGCTGCTATCAGAAAGATCCAGAGTAAAAATAATTTCAGGTAATCTGTAAATGTATCCTTCATTCTTCCTCCCTACCGATGAATGTTTACTATCCTATACCCATTAAGTTCTTAAATTCCTTTACCTTACTTCTGCTTACAGGTATTTTTTCATCTATATCCCTGAGCTTCAGGTTGTAGGTCGTATTGAACCAGGGGATGATCTCCACGATCTTATCCAGATTTACTATATATGATCTGTGGCTTCTGAAAAACTTTCCCTTGGGGAGCTTCTCCTCCAGATCGGATATCTTCAGCTTTGACATATATACCCCCTCTGGGGTGAATATCTTAGTCTCCCTCTCGCAGGCTTCACAGAAGGAGATATCCCTTAGGGGAAGTACAAACATCTTCTCCCCCTTCCAGAGGGTCAGCTTATTCTGCTGCTGAATCTCCTTTTCTCCTGTGGAGACCTCACCCTGGCTCCTTGTAAGCCTGTCCAGGGTGCCCTTGATCCGCTCCTCTGAGTAGGGCTTCATTATATAGTCAAATGCCCTTATTCCAAAAGCTTCCACAGCATATGAGTCGTAAGCGGTTATGAATATGATCTGGGGACTCCTCTTAAACTTGGAGATAAGCTTTCCCAGGCTCATTCCGTCTAGGTTGGGCATATTTATATCCAGAAAAACCACATCTACGCTGTTTTCCTGAAGGAAGCCCAGAGCCTTTAGGGGGTCGTCAAACTCCCCTGCAATATCTATTTCCATATATTGTCCCAGGAAGTGTTTTAATTCCTCCCTAGATGGGAACTCATCATCTACAATAATGCATCTCATTACTCTCCTCCTATATTGAAACTAATTCTGGTACCCCTGTCCAGCCTTTCTATTGTAAGTCCCCTTCCGTAGAGAAGCTTGATTCTGCTGTGAACGTTATAGAGTCCTATCTTCTCAGGCTTTACATTGTCCCTCTGAATATTTTCTATGATCTCTTCCTCGATACCGATACCGTCATCCTCTATAACTATATCGATTCCTTCGCTTTCACCTCTGCAGACACTTATATATACATTTTTCCCTGTATTTTTCTTTAGAATTCCGTGCTTTAAAGCATTTTCCACAAGGGGCTGTATAGTGAGGCTAGGGATGGTTTTCTCCTCTACCCCCTCCTCTATGTCATAGTGTACCATAAACTTGTTTTGAAACCTTGCTTTTTCTATATCCACATAGGCTCTTACCTGCTCCAGCTCCTTTCCTATGCTCACCAGCCTGTCCCCGTTTTCTATGGAATACCTCAGATAGGTTGAGAGGTCTATTATGACCTTTCTTGCCTTGGCAGGATCGATCCTCACAAAGGAGGATACCGTATGTAGGGCATTGAATAAAAAGTGCGGATTGATCTGGGCCTGTAGAGCTCTGATCTCCGCTTTGGCAGCTTCATTTTTTAGCCTCTCTATCCGGCTTATCTCAAGCTGTGTGGATATGAGCTGGGAAAGGCCTATGGCAAGGTACTTGTTTCTGGAGGTAAGGGAGCTGTTTTCCTTGAAGTAAAGCTTCAGGGTGCCAGTGGTTCCCTGGCCTGTATTTAGCGGGGCTATGATGGCTGATTTTAGGTCCTTGAGGCAGCACCTGAACTTTAGCTCATCCTCCAGCTCATCGGCAATGAGGATCTC
>CAYSGC010000209.1:0-4785 GCA_964430145.1 uncultured Fusobacteriaceae bacterium
GGTTCCACAGGGGCTCGAATATACTGTTTCCAAACCTGAAGAAGAGGATATTCTGCACAGTTTCCTTCCCTAGGTAGTGGTCGATCCTGTAGACTTCCTCCTCCCTGAAAACCCTCAAAACAACCTCATTGAGCCTCCCTGCACTCTCCCGGTCCACCCCAAAGGGTTTTTCCATTACCACCTTCCTGGGGTATCCACCCTCCCTGAAGATATCCTGTCCCAGGTTTTCAATCACCGTCTCGGCAAAGACCGGTGGTATAGCCAGGTAGTAGACCAGCTGCACACCTTCTCCTGCAAGCTCCCTGTGGAGCTCCAGGATCTTTCTGTACCTCTCCCCCTCGTGAAACTCCCCGGAAATATAGTGAAACCTTCCTGTAAACTCCTCCAGCTCTCCTCTCTCCTCCCTTTTATAGTAGGCAGCAATGGAGGAAGCCACTGTTTCCCTGTACTCCTCAGGGGGCATCTCAGGCATACCGTAGGAGATAACGTTAAAATCCCTGTGAAGCCTCTTAAGGGAGTAGAGGTGGTAGAGGGATGGAATGAGCTTTCTTTTGCTAAGATCTCCGCTTCCTCCGAATATCACAAGGGTAAAGGGAGATTTACTCTGGATGCTCCTGGTAAAATCTATGTCACATACCCTCTTCATCCTACTCCTCCCTCTTCTTAAAACCATGCCCCCCAAACTCATTTCTTAGACCTGCTATCACCTTATCTGTAAAGGTTTCCTCCCTACGGGATCTGAACCTCTGAAGAAGGGAGAGGGTTATAAGAGGGGCTGCCGCTCTCTGCTCTATTCCTTCCAGCACCGTCCACCTTCCCTCTCCCGAATCCTCTACATATCCCCTGATATCTGAGAGCTCCCCGTCCCTTGCAAACATCTTCTCACACAGCTCCAGGAGCCATGAGTCTATTACACTTCCGTTCTGCCATACCCTGGATATCCTCTCCAGGTCCAGATCAAAATCATCCTTGTTCTTCAGGAGTTCAAACCCCTCACCATAGGCCTGCATGAGGGCATACTCTATTCCATTGTGGATCATCTTTACGTAGTGCCCCGATCCCACAGGTCCCATGTGAGCATATCCATCTTCTGCTCCCAGGTCTCTGAGGATGGGTTCCACTATCTTATAGGCCCTGTGGGATCCTCCCACCATAAAGCAGTATCCCTTCTCAAATCCCCATACTCCTCCGCTGGTTCCTGCATCCACCAGTTCGTGGTCATACTCCCTTACCTCGTCAGCAAGTATCATCGTATCCTTGTAGTAGGAGTTCCCCCCGTCCACTATAACCCTGTTCCCCTCAAGGCCCTTTGCCACCTTGGTTATGGTATCGAAGGTTATATTGTCTGGAAGCATGCTCCACACAACCTCCATCCCTCTGCTGTTACACTTCTCTATAAAATCCTCTATATCCCCTGCACCGTGAGCTCCCAGCTCCTCATACTGCTTTCGTACCTCCTGATTTAGATCAAAGACCACCATCTCATGCCCCTTCCCAAGGAGCTTTCTGGTCATGTTTCCTCCCATCTTTCCCAGTCCTATCATAGCTATCTTCATCTCGTCCCCCCTCTGTCCATAGTCATTATCTACCTATCTATTTACTCTAACTCTCCCTGCTATCCTCTTATATGAGAAAAACTCCCCTTTCCAGGGGAGTTCTCAAAGCCTCTGACTATTTAATTTTTTCAGGGCACTAGAAATTCCATCATCTCCTCACTAAATAAATCAGATGCAGAGTAAATATCTTCTGCAGACCTACCTCAGCCTCTCTATGAGTTCCTGCCTCTCCTTATCGGGCATATTTTTTATATCCTTGTATGTTATCTTCTTCATCTCACTCTTCTCCACTTTGCCTTTAATTTATTGGGTTTTTAAACCCTTCACCTTTAAACTACTTCTAAAAGTAGATCATTGTATCACATTGACGTGTAGTCAATTAAACCAGGTATTCTGATATCTTTTCAAGTTCTGAGATCTCCAAAGAATTCTAAGTTTTATAATAAAAACCCCCTCATAAATTGAGGGGGTTTTAGCGAAAGTTATATTAAGGGGGCTGCCTACTTATCAGACTCTCCTCTATCCATAGTATCCAGCTCCCTGTGGAAATCTGCATATCTTGTAAAGTTTGCTTCTATCTCTGCCCTATCGCTGCTCCAATCTGCATCTGTATATCTGCTCATCCTTTCTACCTGGGCTCTGTTAACATCCACTATATCTCTCTTCTCATTGTGATCAAAATCTCTACCAAAGGATACCGCTCCAACTATTATCATTAACATTAGTAATACTTTTTTCATCTCTACGCCTCCTACAGCTAATCTCTAATATTTTAAATAATCCTATAAATTCTACTTGTCGGACTCTCCTCTATCCATATTATCCAGCTCCCTGTGGAAATCTGCATACCTTGTAAAGTTTGCCTCTATCTCTGCCCTATCGCTGCTCCAATCTGCATCTGTATATCTGCTCATCCTTTCTACCTGGACTCTGTTAACATCCACTATATCCCTCTTCTCATTGTGGTCAAAATCTCTACCAAAAGATACTGCTCCAACTACCATCATTGCCACTAATAATAATTTTTTCATCTCTACGCCTCCTACAGCTAAACTTTAATTTTTTAATCTTTTGAAAACACCTCTAAAAATAGTTACTCCTATCGATCCGATCTGAAATATCTCTCAAACTCCAGATTAACCTCCTCTACTATGGTCTCCTGGGAAGCCCAGCTTGAGAAGTCATACCTTCCTCCCCTTTCCAGGGAGATCATATCAATTTTAGATCTCTTCTCCTTCTCCCTGTACTCAAAGTCCCTGCTAAATACTGTTGCACCAAACACAAGCATAAATATAATTAATAGATTTTTCATTCTTAGATCTCCTGCCCTAAATATTCTTTACTTTTAAATTCAAGAATATCTTACTATACATTTTTAATTAATTCGGTAACATATGTTACTATCTGTGATTTCTTAAAACTTCGGTCCTTATCATATCTATATTCTCTCTGGATCCCTTGTCGATTCCCATCTCCTGAATCCTACCCGACAGATACCTTCCATATCCTGCACCTGCTCCAGAGGCCATTACCTTCTGACCTCCTAAAACTGTCATAGCCATTATCACTGTAATTGTCATAAACCTCTTCATAGAACCCTCCTCCGTTTCATTCATTTCCGAATGAAACCTTTTAAAAAAATATCCGTTTCCGGATGTTATAGTCAAATTAAATGGGGATCTTCTCCCCTGCCAAGTCGATCTTCATATTCATTCCCTATCGAACAATATAATTTTATTCGATTCCGGATGTTTTGTCAACACTTTTTTTAAATTTATTTTCAGGCTATACACACTCAGGTCTGTATAGCCTCTATCCTTAACCTATCCCCTATAGGACAGATTTTCCTTCATCACCATAAGGATGTTTTTTAACTCCTCCACCTGCTCCTGGGTAAGACCCTTGGTAGTTTTAAAGAGAAACTCATGGGCTATCTCATCAAAATCCTGTCCGTAAGCTACTCCCTGGGGTGTAAGTTTCACATAGACATTTCTCTTGTCCAGGCTGCACTGAGCCCTCTCTATAAGACCTTCATCTGAATATCTGCTCACAATGTCGCAGAGAGTGGATTTTGACTTCCTCCAAATATGAGCTACTTCCTTAAACTCAAGTTTGTTGTTGTTAGCCAGAAGGATCATAAATAGTCCTGCGTGCTTAGGTTGAATAGGGATCTTTCTCTTCTTCATCTCTTTCTTTAAGTACTCATCAAACTTGTCACTGATATGGTACATCATACCAACTACACAACTTGCCTGAATCATATTATCACCGCCATTCATTCTATTTCGTATAAATTATATCCGCTTTCGAATGTTTTGTCAATGAGATTCGGTAATTTTTTTATAATTTCTATCCCTTCATTAATATCAAAAAGGGCCGGTCACCCGGCACCTCCTCTACTCCCTGAGCTTTTCAGCCTTCCTTGAGGAATTTATAACTACAATATACTTGATATACCTTTTCTCCCGCTTGTCCAGAAGCCCGGATTCTTCAGGTAGGTCCTTGAGGTTAAAGATGGCTGCCTCTGCTCCCTCTGGAATATGCCTCCACAGTATACTCAGCTTCTCCCTCACCCCTTTCTTTCTGTAATCGGGGTGATCCTTGTCGTTGTAGAGAAACTCTATCGCCGTTATACTCCTGTAGAAATCCGGAGCAAAATCCTCCACCAGCTGAGCAAACCTTATCTCATTGCTGTCCTCCCTTCCGGAGATATGAAACCTTCCCCACTGCCCATAGAATTCATCCTGGGGAAAGGCCTTGAATAGTCTGATAAAGTTTTCAAAGATAAATTTCTCCCTCATATAGAAATAGATCTCCTCATTGGCCTTCAGGTTTAAAAACTCAATGGTGTTGAGGGCATTGAAGATTATAGCCTCTATATCCACCAGCTCCTCAGATGTATAGTATTTTTCAGCTGCTGTTCTTCCCAGGATAAAGTTCATCCTGGAGGTTTTAAAGGCATCCAGGATATCATCTCTCCTATACCTGAGTTTATTCTTCTTTATTATCTCCTCCACATTTCTATAGATATTCTTGTAGTCCTCTCCCGGGGGAAGGATCATGTCGTGCACCTCCTTAAAGAGGACCTTAGCTCTTCTAAAGCCCTCCCTGTCCTCTGGAGCCAGCTCCTCCACCTCCACCTTTTCCAGAATATCGTGCACAGCCAGAAGGGGTATCCAGTACTGGTGCTCCATATCCAGTCCGTATATCTTTATCTCCTCTCCCTCTG
>CAYSGC010000210.1:0-4736 GCA_964430145.1 uncultured Fusobacteriaceae bacterium
TCAATGACCTGGTATTTGGGATTCTCTTTGCAGGGGTAGCGGGAATCATGGTATTTATATCCTTGGATGAGCTTCTTCCAGCAGCTCAGAGATATGGAGAGCACCACCTATCTATCTACGGCCTTGTTGCAGGGATGGTAGTGATGGCCGTGAGTCTTCTGCTCTTTGTGTAGTTATATATAAAGTGGAAAAAACTTCATATTTTAAAAAGAGGAACGTCCACAAGGAGCGCTCCTCTTTTTTCGTTTTTAAAAGAAAGTGTAGAACTCTAAAGATATCCAGAAGTAAATATATGTCACCCTCCACTTACTTTTTAAAATAAATAAGAGATATCTTAGTGGTCCTTTCTTTTGTCACTCAAAAGAAAGGAACCAAAGAAAAGGTGCCCTCCTTTATTATTTCTCATAAGTAGAATTATTAACCTACGGTCTTTTTAAGCTACAGTCCTCCCTTTTGATGTGATAATTTATAGTATAGAGGTGCGGAACTTATTTTGTTGTACAGCCTAGCTTATTTCCAAGCATAAAGCTAGATCGATATAAAGAAGGGAAGAAGTCAATACTTTTAAAATGTAGCTGCTTTAGGTGTCTTTTATCTATGCCTTGAAGTTGTAGAGGGGGGTGATCTCATGGATAACCTCTACACAGGGTCCCAGAAGGGTCATAATCTCCTCCTTGGGTTTATACGCTTTGGGAGCCTCGTCCAGAGTACTCTGAGACACAGAGGAGGTATAGATCTTTTTCATGCTGTCCCTGAACTCCTCCATGCTGAGAAGGTCCCTGGCCTTTCTTCTGGAGAGCACCCTTCCTGCTCCGTGGGGAGCTGAGAAGTTCCAATCTGGATTTCCCCTTCCCCTGGCAACTATGGAACCATCCCTCATATTAAAGGGAATGATGAGTTTTTCTCCCTTGTGGGCAGAAACGGCTCCCTTTCGGAGGATGCCGTCCTCAAAATTAAAGTAGTTGTGGACACTCTCCCACAGTGGAGAATCTTCCCCAAGGTGGGTGAGAGGCTTCCCCTGAAGGGCAAGGGAGATCCCCCTTTCGATGTAGAGGGGATCCATATTGAGGTGACGGACTATACTCAGAATCATAAAAAGTCTGTTGAGGGTGGCAAAGGACTGACAGGTTCTCATGTCATCCAGGTAGTGGGCGACCTCCCCCTTCTCGAGATACTTTAGATCCCTGGGGACATCCTCCCTGCAGTGGGATTCTGCAATTTTTTGGTGGTACTGGGCCACCTGATGCCCCAGGTGTCTGGACCCAGAGTGGACCACCAGGTACTTTCTGCCGCTTGTGTCTGCAGATACCTCTATAAAGTGGTTTCCAGATCCCAGGGAGCCTATGGAAGCCATATGTCTGTCAAACTTTGTATTTGTTTTATCTGAGAGGTGGAGGATCTTCTTTGTGAACTCCCGGGGGAAATCCTCCTCCTTCCAGCTGCTATTCACATCGTGGCCGTGGGGGATCTTCTCCCTGATGAACTTATCCAGGTATCGGAAGTTTATATCGATCTTTCCCAGCTCCAAAACCGTCACTCCGCACCCTATATCTACCCCTATAATATTCGGAATCATAAATTCAGGGGAGTGGGAGCACTCCATGGTAAGACCTATAACCGACCCCTTTCCAGAGTGGACGTCGGGCATAACCCTTATCTTATTTCCAGAAAATATCCTCAGAGAGCAGATCTCCTGGATCTGTTTTATGCAATTTTCCTCAAGGTTTTCAGTGAAAACCTTAGCAGTGTTAAACTGTCCCTTTATATTCATAGTCAACCTCCTGATCTTTAATTATAACCTATGAAATCTGTAAGGTGAATGAAAAATATCTCAGAGGTAAAATCTTTACTGCTTCCGTGAATTTTCATGCAGAGAGAGGAAAGAAGGAGGGAGCGGTGTAAAAAGGTTTAAGGAAGGGAGGAAAAAATATGAGGTTTATAGGGATTGTAGTAGTGATTCTTTTTATTTTTATTCTGACGAAGTTTTATATGGGGATATCCTTAGACGATAAAGATAATGAGGTAGTGAAGCAGAGGGAGATCTACAGGGAGTCTCAGGAGAAGCTAAAAAGAGCCGGAGAAACCCTGGAGAGAGAGTATGAGAAGTATAATGATATTGAGGGAAGAGAGTAAAGGAGGAAGTATGATTAGAGAACTGCCAGAGAGTCAGGGAGCTATCTTAGGTTTTGAAATTACAGGAAAGGTATCCCTGGAGGAGGAGAAGAAGTGGATAGAGAGGATAGAGGGTACAGTAAGGGAGTATGAGAAGGTAAGCACCCTGGTAATCTTGTCCGATGAAGCGCACTGGGGTATAAAAGCAGGGATAGAGGACCTGAGATGGCTCACCAACCACATGAAGGAGCTGGATAAGGTAGCCCTTGTTTCAGACAGAAAGATATGGAAGTGGCTGGTGGCCCTGGACGGACCATTTGCCAAGATAGCAGGGATCAAGGAGAAGCACTTTCAGCCAGATAAGATAGAGGAGGCCTGGAAGTGGATCAGGGAGTAGGAGGAAGCTGTGGACAAAGAAAAACTTCAGAGGTATATAGAGGAGAATATTCCCATAGTGAAGGATATGGGGTTTATAGTTGAGGAGATAGGAGATGAGAGGATAGTGGTTTCAGGGGAGTACTGCAGACACATAAACCACACTAAGTCTGTATTTGGAGGAAGTATATCTTCGGTGATGACTCTTGCAGGGTGGGGAAGGGTAAGGCTTCTCATAGAGGATTTTGACCCTGCAGCTACAGTGGTGATAAAGAGCAACTCCACCGAGTTTATAAAACCTGTAACAGAGGACTATATAGTCTATACCCAGCCTATAGATGAGAGGAGGATAGGTAAGTTCAGAAAAACATATGAGAAGTTTGGCAGGGGCAGGGTAGAGGTAGGGGCCTGTCTAACACACCGAGGATCAACTGAGGTACTAGCAAGGTTTCAGGGAGAGTTTGTGGCACTGAAAAAGTCATAGATAAGCAAAAAGGGAGGAGGGCCTCCCTTTTCTTTATAGGCTGAATTCCTAGGAGTTTATATATCTAATGTTTTTTAGGTAAACCTTATTAACAGTGAATATTCTCCTGGTATGGTGGCAGGCCATGGAATTCCAGGTGGGGCGTGAATACCAGTGGGGATCATAGGAGTTCAAGGCTAGCTAATTCTGAAAAGGCATATGGATAATATCCCCTGCCTTCCCTTTAAAAAGTTTCTGAATGTACCCTTCATTTGCTATACTGATGGAATAGAGATTTACCGGAGGTAGGAGATGACCGATAGACTTAGAAGTGTATTGAAGAGGGTAGCCAAACTTTTAAATGATGGGGGGATTACCTGGGGAGTGGGGGCCTCTGTGATGCTGAACCATTACGGGATAGTAGAGGAGCCGGGAGATATAGACATCATGGTAGAAATAGGGGATATCCACAGGCTGGATTCCATACTCTCAAAGTTGGGGGAGAGGCTAGTGGGAATTCCAGATGAAACCTATAAAACCAAGTATTTCTATGAGTATATGATAGATGGGGTAGAGGTGGATGTTATGGCAGGGCTCTGTATCCACAGCAAAGGCACAGACCACTCCTTTCCTTTTACCAGGGATTCCATTGGGGAGTGGATGGAGGTAGAGGGAGTAGATGTTCCCCTGGCTAAGCTGGAGGAGTGGTATGAGATCTACAAGGTCCTTCCTAGAAGGGAGAGGAAGGCGGAAGCTATAAAGAAGTACCTGAATTTAAAAGGAAAAGTGAAGGGACATAAGAAGATGGAGGTAGGAAAGTAGAGAATCTTATTGAAGGGATTGGAGGAAGTCTATGATACCTATTCAGGATCTTATAAACAGAATTAAGTGGGATGAGGAGTTCAAAAGGGGAGAGTTTAAGATCGGCTACTATGACAGGTTTAAGAGGGATATTATCTATGTGTCTTTCAGTGAGATAGATTTTGTTCCCGAGAATCACTTCCTCTTTGAGATGACCGATGCCCAGGGAGAGGTCCATACCATACCCCTTCACAGGGTGAGGAGGGTCTATAAGGATGGGGAACTCATATGGGAGAGAAGGGCTCAGGAGATCCTTGAGGAGTGCGTTGTAGAGGATGAGGATGAGATTCTGTAATTTGTATTCTAAAATCCATTAAAAGATAAAAAGCAGGCGAGGATTACCTCTTAACCTGCTTTTTATTTACTTTTTTATCTAAAGTGTGAATCTACTTATAAAATCCGTAGATAGCCAGATCCATTAACCTTCCGTGAAGGTTTTCTGAATTTTTGATTATTCCCTCTAAGTTAAACCCCAGTCTCTCACATACCCTTCGGCTGGGCTGATTTTCAGATGCCGCTGCAATCTCTACCTTCTCCATCCCCATCTCATCCAGGGCATATTTTGTAAGGTAATCCACAGATCTGGTAATAATGCCCTTCCCCTGGTATTTAGAGGAGAGCCAGTATCCTATCTCCACCTTCTTGAGGGATCTGAGAATCTTGTTGTAGCTTATTACCCCTACGATATCTTCTTTATACTCAATGGCACAGGCCATGGACCTCCCCTCTGCAAAGGCCACAATGGAGTTTTTGATAAAGAGGCTTGAGTCCTCTACACTCTTAGTGTAGGGAGGCCATGGAAGCCACTTGTTCAGGTGCTCCCTGTCGGAATCTACAAGTTTAAAGAGGGTATCTGCCAGCTTTTCAGTTAAAAATACAAGGTTTATCTCTGAGTCTACTCTTAATTTAAATAACATAATCCTCC
>CAYSGC010000211.1:0-4707 GCA_964430145.1 uncultured Fusobacteriaceae bacterium
AGTTCTTCGGAGCTAGAGTAAACCTACCTAAGGCTCTACTATTTGCTATCAACGGTGGTAAGGACGAGAAGTCTGGAGCTCAAGTAGCACCTCACTTTGCACCTATCACATCTGAGTACCTTGACTTCAACGAAGTTGTAGAGAGATACGACGAAGTTCTTAAGTGGCTAGCAGGAGTATACACAAACGCTCTTAAAGTAATCCACTACATGCACGACAAGTACAACTACGAGGCATTCCAGATGGCTCTACACGATCTTGAGATCGAGAGAACTCAGGCTCACGGAATCGCAGGAATCTCAATCGTAGCTGACTCACTAGCTGCAATCAAGAATGCTAAGGTAAAAGTAATCAGAAACGAAGAGGGAATTGCAGTAGACTTCGAAATCGAGGGAGACTATGAGGCATTCGGAAACAACAACGAAGAAACTGATGCATTCGCAGTTGAGTACACTGAGAAGTTCATGAACATGATCAAGCAGCACCAGATGTACAGAGGAGGAAGACCTACTCAGTCACTTCTTACAATTACTTCAAACGTAGTATACGGTAAGAAAACTGGAGCTACTCCAGACGGAAGACCTGCTGGAGCACCATTCGCACCAGGAGCTAACCCAATGAACGGAAGAGATACTAAAGGAGCTATCGCAGCACTATCTTCAGTAGCTAAGCTTCCATTCGAGCATGCAAATGACGGAATCTCTTATACATTTGCAATCACTCCAGCTGCATTAGGAAAGGAAAAAGCTGACAGACAAGCTAACCTTGTAAGCCTAATGGACGGATACTTTACTCCAACTGGTGGACAACACCTAAACGTAAACGTATTCGACAAGGCACTTCTTGAGGATGCAATGGCACACCCTGAGAAGTACCCTCAGCTTACAATCAGAGTATCTGGTTATGCAGTAAACTTCACGAAGCTTACTAAAGAGCAGCAGCTAGATGTAATCTCTAGAACAATCAACTCAAGAATGTAATCTTACATAACATAAAAGAATAGGGGAAATCCATCTGGATTTCCCTTATTTGTTGATTGAAGCTTGGAAAGAGCGATCAATCAACAAGAAAGTTATAGTAAAAAATTAAAAATATGTTAAAATATATTACTATTAATCGTTTTTTTAATAGAGTTATTTAACTGTGATTTAGAAAGTTTTGTTAAAAAAATGATAAATTATTGTAGAGGTGTTAAAATGGGAAAGATAAAGGGAAAGCTTCATTCATATGAAAGCTGTGGAACAGTAGACGGACCAGGATTAAGATATGTTGTATTTACTCAGGGATGTCCTCTGAGATGTAAGTATTGTCACAACCCAGATACCTGGAAGATGGCAGATGCAACCTATGAGGAGAGTGCAGAGTTTGTATTTAAGGAGATCTCAAGGTACAAGCCCTTCTTCAGAAACGGTGGAGGAATGACTATGACCGGTGGAGAACCTCTGATGCAGCCAAAGTTTGCCAGAGAGGTATTCAAGCTGTGTAAGGAGGACGGAATCCATACAGCAGTAGATACATCTGGATTCTACCTAAACGATGAGGTAAAGGAAACTCTTGAGTATGTGGACCTGGTACTGCTGGACCTTAAGTGTATGGATCCGGAGATCTATAAGGACTTAACTAAGGTAGATCTAGAGCCTACCTTAAAGTTTGCCAAGTACCTGGCTGAGATCGGGAAACCAGTATGGGTAAGACACGTACTGGTGCCAGGGATAACAGACAGAGATGATCTGCTGGAGAAGCTGGCTGATTTCATGGCTACCCTAGGAAACATAGAGAAGGTAGAGATCCTTCCATACCACAGTCTAGGAGAGTATAAGTGGGAAGAGATGGGAATGGACTATGAACTGAAGGGAGTAGAGGCTCCCACTCAGGAGAGAGTAGAGAACGCCAAGAAGATAATCGGAAGCAGAGGACTATCTGTAAGATAGACATGGTGAGATATTAAAGACCCCTTAGAGGGTCTTTTTTTTGTACAGTAAATATGGCTAGATGTAAGAAAATTGCATTTTTTTAAAAAGTATGATAGAATGCAGCTTGGTACGCAGAAAAAAATTAAAATTAAATTAAAAACTTTAGTTTTATTAAATAAAAAATTGGGAGGAAATATGAGGAGTTTTTTAGGTAAAGACATTAGTGTTAAAAATGAAATATTGGCCGGCTTGACGGTAGCTCTTGCTCTAGTGCCAGAAGTTGTCGCTTTTGCCTTTGTAGCTGGAATAGATCCGCTGGTAGGTCTGCATTCATCTGTTATAATAGGACTTTGTGCGGCTATCTTTGGAGGAAGGCCAGGTATGATATCTGGAGCAGCAGGAAGTATTGCAGTTGTTTTAGTGGCTCTGGTTGCTAAGTATGGGGTGGAATACCTTTTTGCCACTGCAATAGTGATGGGAATAATTCAGATCCTGGTAGGAGTATTTAAGCTTGGTAAGTTTGCCAGAATGATACCTCACTCTGTAATGTTAGGTTTTGTAAACGGACTGGCTATAGTAATATTCCTAGCACAGCTCAACCAATTTAAGGTGGAGGGTGCATGGATGCAGGGAACGCAGCTCTATGCAATGATTGGTCTAGTACTGCTGACTATGGCAATAGTGCACTACCTGCCAAAGTTTACCAAGGCTATACCAGCATCTCTAGCAGCTATAGGTGTTACTACAGGAATGGCAATGTGGTTGAACAAGCTTGGGATCCACATGCCAAATGTACGTGAGTTTGCCCAGGGAGGGATTGCAGGAGGACTGCCTACATTCCACCTACCTCAGGTACCACTTAACCTGGAAACCCTTGAAATAGTAGTTCCCTTTGCAGTAACAGCAGCAATGGTAGGACTGATAGAGTCCCTTCTGACTCTGTCTCTAATAGATGATCTGACAGATACAAGGGGACAGACAAACAAGGAGAGTATCGGACAGGGAATCGGAAACCTGATAAATGGATTTATGGGTGGTACCGGTGGATGCGCTATGATCGGACAATCTATGATCAACATTACAAGCGGTGGAAAGGGAAGGTTATCTGGTGTAGCTACAGCTTTAGCCCTGCTATCCTTCGTGCTGTTTGGTTCAGGGATAATCGAGGTAATACCACTGGCAGCTCTTGTAGGAGTTATGTTTATGGTAGTAATTGAAACTTTTGCTTGGGAAACACTTAAGTTTGGAAAGAGAATCCCTCATAAGGACTTTATCATAATAATTGTTGTGGCAGGAATAACTATTGCCCACGACCTGGCTCTTGCAGTAATTATAGGAATTATAATTTCAGCACTTATATTTGCCTGGGAGAAGGGAAAGAGAATTACTGCAACAACTAGAGTTAATGAAAGTGGGATCAAGGTATATGATCTAGACGGTCCGCTATTTTTCGGATCGGTAGCAAGCTTTAAGGAGATATTTGATATTCAAAATGACCCTGAGGAGATAGCTATAGATTTCAGAAACTCCCATGTGAATGATCACTCGGCTATAGAGGCAATAAACAGCATTACAGATAAGTACAGGAAGGCAGGAAAGGTACTGCACCTTAAGCACCTGAGTGCCGACTGTTATAAGCTTCTTAAGAATGCAGAGGAGATAATGGAGATAAATATAATGGAAGATCCTCTCTATCATGTAGCAGACGATCAGCTAGATTAAAAAGTTAAAGCTGCAGGTCCCATGGTGGGCTCTGCAGCTTTTTTTATATTTTGAAATCTACCTTTTCCCTTAATAACATTAGGGAATCCAATGATTCGTCGCTTAGATTGTATATAACCTTGAGGCGGTCCCTGGTTTCAAAGAGAACCAGAAGCATATTCAGCAGGAAGGTGCACCCTGAGTTTACCAGATATGAGAGCTTAGACCTCATCTCCTTGTCAGCATAGGTAAGGAAAGCAGCCTGATTACTGAGAAGGCAGTGGATAAGCATATCGATGTGTTTTATCTCGTGGAGGCCAAACTTGATGGCATATTTAAGGAGCTTCTTTTCCAGCTTCTCCTCCTTGGCCACATCAAAGGTATTGTAGTGCTGGATCTGCATTATATTCAGTATCTCAGCGATCTTCTTGTCGTTATATTTGAGGTAAAAGTTAATTGTGGAAAGGTCTAAACGTAGGTTGTAGTTTTTGGCGGAGAACTTTTCCTCATAAAATCTTTCTAGGGCCCTGACTTCATCCCTGATGTGGCAGAAGTCACTGTCTGCCATCTCAAAGAGGGCGCTGAGCCTGAAGAGCTTCCTCTTAATCTTTGTAGGGACATCGATAAGGGTCTTATATCTCAGCCTGTGATCCACCTCGGCCCATACATGCTGAAGGTAGCTACGGATCTGCACCTCGAACTTCAGGTTTTCCGCAACCTCTCTCACCTCTGGAAGGAGGTCATCCTCGGGATGCTTGTATGAACACACATAGTGAAGGGAGATGTAGCCCATCCTATCGTAATCCAGTTTTTTAAATTTGTTGCTGGAATTTTTCAGGTCTATATTAAAGTTTTTCTTCAGAATATTTATGAGCTCATCATTTTCATCCTTGTATATGGTTATAAGTCTAATTCCAAGGATGTCTGTCATATCCATAAAGGCATCCCTATACTTGTCCCTCTTATTTTCTAATTTTTTCTTAAAACTTTCTACTTTTTTTACTCTTCCCTCTATCTTTAAATCTATTTGGGGGTTATCCTCAAAAAGTTCCTCTAGGGTATCTGTAAGCTTCTCCAACTGGGCTAAAAAGTA
>CAYSGC010000212.1:0-4705 GCA_964430145.1 uncultured Fusobacteriaceae bacterium
TGATACCCATTGTTAAACCGATGATAATTCTCTTAACCAGACTTAGCTGATTCCACTTGCTAAATAAACCTCTCATATTTCCTCCTTGTCATTTGACACTTTACTTATAACCCTCTAAAAAACGTTTAAAAAATCCGCCTCAACCGCCTATAAAACAGTACACAGATATATGAATTTTATATAAACTTTTTTTAATATATATGCATTATATCACACTTTTTGTTTTATGCAAACAAAAATGTAAGTTTTATGATTTTTTAGTTCTAATTAAACACAAATGTACTCTTTTTAATCTCTGGAAGCCTCTTTTTTAATCACTTCTCCAAGTTCTTACATTTCTCTTTCATATTTTATAGTTATAGGACAAAAAAATCTTTAGAGGTATTAGACCTGGCCCTCACTTCCTTGAGGTAGTCATCATCGAGAGGAAGGGAAAATGTTCAAGGAATTTTTTCATGTCCATACAATATAGTTATTGAGAGGGGAGGTGGATTTCATTGACGGATCTTGATTGTGTTGGTTTTTTACAGTGGGCTCTCCCCAAATTAGATATGAGGTGGAAGGGATTCCGCAAGGTTAGAAAAAGGGTTTGCCGGCGTATTCAAAGGAGATTAGATGAGCTTGAGTTTGAGAGCATAGAGGATTACAGGAAGTATTTAGAGGATAACCCAGAGGAGTGGAGGGTAGTTGATTCATACTGCAGGATCACGATCTCACGATTTTACAGGGACAGGGGGCTCTTTAATACCCTTTCCAGGGAGATCCTTCCCATTCTAAAGAAAATGCTTCTGAAAGAGGAGATTCGGGAACTCCGGTCCTGGAGTGCCGGTTGTGCCTCTGGAGAGGAACCCTATACCCTCAAGATAATCTGGGATAGTATAGTAGCACTAAAATCACCCTATCCCCCCATAAGGATAACAGCAACAGATATAAATAATGAGGCTCTGGACAGGGCTAAAATTGGAGGATACTCAGCTTCAAGTTTCTGGGAGCTCCCCTACACCCTCCTCAGAAGAGCCTTCTACCTGGAGGGGAGTTCCTGCATCCTTAAGGGTGAATTCAGGGGAGGGATTACCTTTCTGTGGCAGGATATCAGAAGTAGTATGCCGGAGGATGAGTTTCACCTGATCCTCTGCCGCAACCTTGTTTTTACATACTTTGATGAAAGCCTTCAGAGAAAGATCTTAAAGAAGATGGTTGACCGTCTCCTTCCGGGAGGCTTTCTCATAGTAGGCAGTCATGAAAAGGTTCTAGCTGAAGATCTAGGCTTAAAGATATGGAGGAGAAATCCCATGGTCTACCAAAAACTTTAGCATCTTCTTACCCCTCAACTCTTTGAGCTTTTAAAGAAGTACCGGCAGTTAGATCTAACGTTGTTATTTCATAAGGAGGTTTTATGAAAGTAGTTAGCTCAGCTTTTAAAAACGGAGAAGTTATTCCGGGGAAATATACCTGTGATGGAATGGATATTTCCCCTCCCCTGACATTTAAGGATATTCCTGAGGATGCTGCGAGCCTGGCTCTTATAGCAGACGATCCTGATGCCCCTTGTGGCACCTGGGTACACTGGCTGGTGTGGAATATGGATCCATCTGTAGATGAGATCTTCCAGGGGGAGGAGGTTAGAGGGATAAAGGGAAAGAACGATTTTGGTAGATTAACCTATGGAGGTCCCTGCCCTCCAGGGGGAACACATCACTACTACTTTAAACTCTATGCTCTGGATAAATACTTAGATTTAAGGGAGGGGTCCTCTAAGAAGGACCTGGTGAAAGCTATGGAGGGGCATATTATTGAAGAGTCTCAGCTCATGGGAGTGTACAACAGATAGATCATGCATAGAATTCAGTTGCAGCTTCTGAACCACCATTTGATTTTCTCTCTCTGAACAGGTAACCTTGAATTTTTACTATTAACACTACTCCGGCTTTTAAGAAAAACTTTGAAGGGCACTAATATCCTCTTTTTATACCTTTAAACAATGATTAGGTATAAGGGTGGTAAAAAATGAAAAAAATTATCTTAGGATTTATAATCCTGTCATCCATAACCTTTGCAAACTATTCTTCATGTGAGCTTAGCTATAAATTCAAACCCGCAGTTCACATGACTACATTTGAAAATCTTGAACGAGACCTGAATATTATAGATTCTACAACCAATACTATTCTGTGTGATGTTATCTTTGACAGCAGAAAGTGGTGCTATGTAATAATATATAAAGCAATAAACCCAGATAGTGCAAAAAAGGCTTTGAAGGATATGGAAAAAAAAAAGTAAGGAATTAAAGGTAAAATAATTTGAATTATCTAGGGTTTCTATAACAGGTGATCCCTCCTCGTAATAAACATATTTAGGAAAAACTTCTCAAGGGGGAAAAGATAATATGATCTACATAGGAGTAACCGTAGATACTGGAAGCTTTGATTATTTTTTAATAGGCAAAACTCTGCTTCCTGATCTTGATTTTCTTTAGTGGCTATTTAACAGCTCAAGGCTCTAAACTCTGGAGATTAAATTTGTTAAAACTATGAATACAATATTCACTAAAGTAATTGGGACCTTGCGGACTTAATCTAACAGATTAATGAATAAATACTTATGTTGCAAATGTATTTTTTCAGATATAGGGATAAAATGAATTAAGTGATTATTTAAAATATTAAAACATCTAGTTATTTCTGATAAAGTTATTGTTAGTTTTTTTGATTTTAGGGAGGTGAAGGGCATGATGACAGCTAAAGAGGTGGAAACTTATAGCAAATTATCCAGCATACTCTGCTACTCTAAGTTTTTGATCACATCAAAAAACATCTCCAAAAATCAATTGGAATTATTTATCTCCAGATGTGAAGCCGAACATAGCCGCTATAAGGATGCAAATAACCATATAGTTAAGGGATTAGTTTTGGATCTGGGAAACACCATAATCAAACTCCAGGAGGTTCTCACCCTTAAATACGACAGTTTAAACTAAAAAAAGCCCATTAAGGGCTTTTTTATTTGAGCAAAAACTTTCACGGAACTAGTTAGAGCTTTGACAGAAAGCCTATAAGTTCCTCCAGACTCTTAAAACTTTCAAGAAGAGATTTTGAAACGACTTCTTCAAACTTGCCTTCTTCCTCCTTTAAAATAACCGGATACTCAAACTTACTTTCATACTCTCTCTCAAACTCATCCCTATGAAAAAACCTCATCTCATGAACACTTTCTTCCCGAAACTTCTTCCACTTGGCATTTTCCTTGAAAGTATCATAGGTAAGCTTACACAGGTTACAGGTGTAGGTCTCTGGATTTACTATCTTGTGTCCAATATCTAGAAGTGTATTGATCATCCCGCTGTCAGCATTATAAACAAAAATGAGTTTCATCATCTCCTCCTTCCCTCTTATCCTTAAGTCTCTTCCTCGTTACATCTTCCACCTATCCCCCTTTTAATCCTGGAAGGTAAAAGTCATATCAGTCATTGTATTCAAAGGTATCATTTATCATATTGTATTTCATCACAATGGTATTTTCAGTCTTTATTATCTCCCTGCTCATGGCAGCCTCCCGCTCAGCTTCACTTGGAAACCTGGGCTCCAATACATACATGGCTATCACTGTATGTACACACTTCCAGGTCTTCTCCCCACCCTCATTGTAGTCTGTGGATGTCACCCTTCCATCATCATCAAATTCAATCTCAACTACCTTCCAATCGAGGCCACAAAGGTGCTCTATCTCTCTCTGGGCAGCTGCACAGGCCTCCTGAAATGTCCAGGCATGGGATTCCGGTGTTGGCCTGCTAAGGGATACAGAATGTTCGCAACGTCTTCTTGACATAATATCTCCTCCTATAACTTTATTATAATCTATTCTCCGATACTTCCACTGTAGTGTAATATCCAAAATACCAATAACCTCTGACAGCCATTTTCCTCCATCTTGACAAATAACATCTTCACCTGCTTCAAAACCTTACCCCTTAATAAAAGTTGATGTGTGGAAACTCCTTGGGTATACTTAATAAACGACTATAGTGAATAGGGCAGGTGATTTAAAGTGTCTGAGAAAATAGAGTTAATGAGGGGAGATATAACAACCCTCAGTGTAGATGCCATAGTTAATGCTGCAAACAACCGCCTTCTAGGGGGAGGGGGAGTAGATGGTGCCATCCACAGAGCAGGGGGAGAGCAGATCTCCCAGGAGTGTGCTGCTATCCGCCGGGAAAGCGGCGGATGTGAAACAGGGGAAGCTGTTATAACCCGGGGCGGCTTTCTTCCATGTAAGTATGTGATTCATACTGTGGGCCCTGTGTGGCATGGGGGCTCAAAGGGAGAGGAGGCCCTTCTCAGATCCTGCTACAAATCCTCTTTATACCTGGCTAAGGAACACAATATAAGGTCTATTGCCTTTCCAAATATCAGCACAGGTGTCTATGGGTATCCCAAGGAGAGGGCAGCTAAAGCAGCTATAGAAGAGGTTAAAAGCTTTCTCAAGGAGGACAACTCCATAGAAAGGGTTATCTTTGTCTCCTTCGATCAGGAGAACTACGATCTCTACAGGAAACTTCTAGATGAAGAGTAGATCCCTCTAAAATAATATTTCTCATAATCACGGCCTCCCCTGGAGGCCCTTTTATTATTAAGATAGCCCAAATAATCTCATCTTCCCTCTACTCCCCTAATATCTCCTGCTGCTGCTTATACACCTCCTGCCTCTG
>CAYSGC010000213.1:0-4689 GCA_964430145.1 uncultured Fusobacteriaceae bacterium
CATCTGTTATAGCTTTATATTTGAAAGAGAGGTACCAAGATGAATAATTCAAGAGTTAGTAGTTGTTATATTGTAAGGGTAATTGAGAAGATCACCGATGAGGGAACCTTTCTAAAGGAAAAGAAGGTAGTTAACAGAGAAGAGGAAGCATTAAAGATCTACAACAGTTTTCTAAAGGTCTATCCCGATTGTCAGATAGAGTGCCTTGACTATAAGGCCGGAGAGATGGTTATTCAAAACTATTAACCGGTAATGAGTTTCAGAATAAAGTAAGCCCCTTTGACCTAATTAAGGTCAGGGGCTTTTTCTTTTCAGTTTTTCCATTAAAAAAGCCCTACCTGCAGTTCTTCCGCTGCCGGCTGGGCTTTTTTAAATTTCCATCTTCAGAAGAAGTTCATGGAGCTCCTCTCTGCTAAGCTTGTAGCAGCTAAATACCTCCCTGAGGTTTGCAAGGTGAAACAGGTGACATCCCTCACACCCTGCACCCCTGTCTCCTAGAAAATTTCCTATCTCCGGATAATTTTCCAGGACCTCCTTCAGTTGCTCCTCAAAGATATCCCTATCCCTGCTTCTTTTCATGACAACTGCACTCTCTGCTCCTACATCCCCTGCCATGTTTATCTCCCTTTTTATGCTCTGAACCTCCACACTGGCATTTGTGCTCCTCCTGCTTATTTTCTCTGCAACAGCTCTTCTCCTTCATCTTTCCCTCCTTTTCTACTCCTTATCCTCTATTAAAAGCCCCTTGTTATTTAACAGGGACTCTACCACCTTTTTCCTTCCCTTTATGAGAAGCCTCTGGATGGTCCCCCTGGAAACTCCCATAGCCTCTGCTGCCTCTATCTGACTCTTACCCTCAAGGTCACAGAGCCTCATAGCCTCAAACTCATCTATTTCAATATTATTTATGATCAATTCCCTTCCTGGAACCCCTCTGGGTTTAAACAATCTTGTCCCTCCAAGCTCCCTGCAGCACCTTTCCTTCTTACACCTTCCCATAATCAACTCCTTATTTATGTGCATATGCACATTTTATACTTTTAAGTTTTCATTGTCAACATATTTTAGCAGATAAGTCCTTCCATCTACAGTATCTTCTTTAAAAATTTAATTCCCTAGATCCATTGATTTTTTTCTTCTACGTACTATCCTTAAATAAAGCAGCAATATTAAAGGAAGTGATATTTTGGAAGTTAAATTAAGAGGTATTCAGCTTAAGGACCTGGATGATCTCCTCTACTGGACCCATCCAGACAGGGAGTTTCACAGGTTCAACGGCCCCTATTTCCCTAAGGAACCCCAGAAGGAACTGGAGAAATCTATAGAAGTTCTCAGAGGAAAACTAGTTGCCGGGGACCCTAATCCCTATGGAAATAAAAAGATTATTGCCAACAAGGATACAGGTGAGATAATCGGAAGCGTCAACTGGTACTGGAAATCTGCGGAAACTCTCTGGATGGAGGTGGGAATTGTTATCTTCAATGAAAACTACTGGGGTAAAGGTATTGGTAAAATTGCCCTTGAGATGTGGATCGACCAACTCTTTACCTCCCACCCTGATATCGTGAGGCTGGGGCTCTCTACCTGGTCTGGCAATCCGAGGATGATGAGGCTGGCTGAAAAGCTGGGACTAAAAAGGGAGGCTGTGTATAGAAAAGCCAGGATCGTAGAGGGAAGATACTATGACTCTGTAAGTTACGGGATCCTTAGAGAGGAGTGGGAAGCCAGAAGGAATAAAAAATAGAAACTAAAAAGCACCCTCACTTCAGGGCGCTCTTTTTATCTGCCTAGCATGGCTTTCTTTAAGTTTTTATCTGCCGGTTTATCTCCCAGCCATATTCCATAGAGAGCTCTCTTAAAGTCAAGACCCTCTACAGTGGTAAGGTGGATTCCGTTCTTATACACCTCTACTCCAATATTCGGAAGATAGTTAAAGGTAAACCTGTCTCCCTTACCGATCTCCTCGCTAAACACCTCTATGAATCCCTCTATCCTTCCATTGAGGGCCGCTCTCTCCTCCACAGTGGTAGATGCGTCAAATCCTTCCTCCACAGCCTCTCTCATTGCATCGTTGGAGATCATCCCGGAAACGATATGAAGCTCCACAGACATCTCCTCATCTCCCTCTACTGCTCTTGAGGAGTCCTCTGTCCTCTCCTCTGTATAGAGTGATCCCACATATAGACTTAAAAATGCCTTCTTCCTTACTCCGGCACCGTTTAACTTCAGCTCCTTCTCTCCTACCTTCATCCCCTCAGCTACCTCCACACCGGCAACCTGGGCTCCAAAGGTCAGGGCAGATACAAGAATCATAAGTATTAATACAAACTTCTTCATTTCAACCTCCTTAAAAATACAGATGTATTATATCACTCCATATATCTAATTGCAATTAAAATGAAGCCCCTGCTCCTCTCGCTATACCATTCATTCTACTTTACCTTGAGCCTACCGACCCTTTTTCTCCTTCAGGTACTGGATATATGCCCTCCCCAGCTCATCCATCTGATCCTTGGAGAGAAACTTCTCCCCCTTGTAGGACTTCAGATACCTCTTATACGTTTTATGGGTAAAGAAATCCATTATCTCCTCATCCTTGGCTCTGAAATCAGCTGCCAGTATCCAGGAAACTTTTTTTCTCAGATCATAATCCCAGGCAAGGGTGCTTCTTTTTTTATGATTCTCCCAGTACAGGTAAGCTATACCTGCCAATATTACTAACTTTAATACTCCCATAACTTGCCCCCCTTACTGTCTTCACTAATATTGTAACCCACTTAAGCTGTTTTTCAAATATTTACTTTTTTCCGTCTTTGTGTTAGAATACTTATGGTCCGTTGTTTAATTTTTTTTTAGTGTCTCTTTTTAACTTACCTGTCAAATTAAACCTTGAAAGGCAAGGACATTAACTTGACTTTCATCAGCACTTATGTTACTATTTTACGTATTCGTAAAGATATTTTAGGAGGTTTTTAATTTGGCACACACTAAACAAGGAAAAAAGAGAATCATTATCGCAGAGAGAAACAGAGTAAGAAATCAAGCAATCACTTCTAGAACTAAGACTATGGTTAAGAAGGTACTAGCTGCTGTTGAAGCTAACGACGCTGAGGCTGCTAAAGCTGCTCTTTCTGTAGCATACAAGGAGCTTGATAAAGCTGTAACTAAGGGAGTTTTCAAGAAGAACACTGTTTCTAGAAAGAAAGCTAGACTTGCAGTTAAAGTAAACGCTCTATAATTTCTTTTTGAGAAGAATTGAGGAACTGTTGAATTTATTCAGCAGTTCTTTTTCTTTTTTGCAGGTTTTATTAGGGAGAGTAACTTATTAACCCTTTCTCAAATTGAATTTTCTCCTACCTCAGGTTAGACTTTATTAAGGAGGGGATATTTATGGAAATTAAGAGAAGAAACAGGGAGGAGTACCTAACAAATCTGGTAAATTATGCCAACTTCCTTTGTAGTGAAGAGATTCCTGAGCAGGAAAGCATTGAATATCTATATGGTATCCTTCAAAGAACCATTGAACACTTCAAGGATATTAATGATCCCTGTCTTCAGAATAACCTTATCAGCATAGGAAAAGCTTGTGATCAGTTAAAAGCAAAGTTAGATTCCTTAAATCAATAAGCTATGGATAGCTATACTGGAGTAGCCTATAAAGCTACTCTTTTTTCTAGTAACAATTCATTCCCTATTCTAGATCACTTTCAAACTACTCCCTTTCAGATCACTTCTAAGTATGGATAATCAATTGATTTTTTAAGAAAAAAAGATTTACTCTGTTTTTTCGTAATCCTCTAATAGAAAAAGGAGGAGGATGGGAAGATGAGAGAAGCCAAAAATTATATTGCCAGTGTGATGAGTGACGTCAAATACCGTAATCCCCATGAAGATGAGTTTCTCCAGGCTGTAGAGGAGGTTGCCAACTCCCTTGCCCTGGTCTTTGAAAGAAATAAGCTCTATATAGATAAAAATATCCTTGCCCGCCTGTGTGAACCGGAAAGGCAGATCCTCTTTAAGGTTCCGTGGCTGGATGACAGGGGGGAGATACAGGTAAACAGAGGATACAGGGTTCAGTTTAATGGTGCCATAGGCCCCTACAAGGGGGGACTTAGATTTCATCCCGATGTAAACCTCAGTAAAATTAAGTTTTTGGGATTTGAACAGATACTGAAGAACTCCCTCACGGGACTTCCCCTGGGCGGTGGAAAGGGGGGATCGGACTTCAATCCCACCGGAAGATCGGACAGGGAGATCCTGGAGTTCTGCCGGAGCTTCATGTCTGAGCTCTACAGATATATAGGTCCCAATATAGATGTTCCCGCAGGGGATATAGGTGTAGGTATGAGGGAGATCGGTTACCTTTTCGGACAATATCACAGGCTCAAGGCATCCTTTGAAAATGGAGCTTTTTCAGGCAAGGGGCTTTCCTACGGGGGAAGTCTTATAAGACCTGAAGCAACTGGTTTCGGGGTGGTATACTTCATAGAGGAGATGCTAAAGGATATGAAGGAGAGTATCAGGGGGAAGGAGGCTATCATCTCCGGTTTTGGAAATGTCGCCTGGGGAACCTGCCTGAAGATAGCCCAGTTGGGAGGTAAGGTAACCACCCTTTCTGGACCTGACGGCTATATCTATGATCCTGCAGGAGTAACGGGGAAGAAGATAGATTTCCTCCTCAGGATGAGG
>CAYSGC010000214.1:0-4679 GCA_964430145.1 uncultured Fusobacteriaceae bacterium
GAAGAAGGGGTGCTTATAGATGAAAAATAAATACTTATTGATAATCCTTCTTATAATCTTTGGTGTTTCCTGCAGCTCCCTTTCAAACAGAGATACCTCCATTGAGGAAAAAAGTATCCTGGAAACCGATATGGAGGAAACTACAGACCTGGTAGGGGTATATGACCCATGGGAACCATTTAACAGAAGGATGTATTACTTCAACGCTAAGCTGGATAAGTATGTTCTTCTTCCCACAGTAAGGGCATATCAGACTGTTACCCCCGATCCTGTGGAGAAGGGTGTCCATAACTTCTTCAATAACCTGGGAGAAGTAAAAACCTTTACCAACTCCGTTCTTCAGGGAGAAACAAAAAAATCCCTAATTACCTTTAACAGATTTGCTATAAACTCCACCTTCGGAGTCTTTGGAATATTCGATGTGGCCACCAAGGTAGGATTGAGAAGGCAGAGGGAGGATTTTGGACTTACCCTGGCCAAGTATGGAGTAAAGAACGGACCATATCTGGTGCTTCCAGTCTTCGGACCATCAAATCTGAGGGATGCCACTGGTCTGGGGGTTGACACCGTCTTCAGGGGCTATGCCGATCCTCTAGAGATAGCTGATGCCAGCCAGAGTGACCTGGAGATTATGCTCCTCAACGGTATCGACACCAGAGCAAGCCTGGACTTCAGGTACCACGGTACTGGTTCACCATTTGAGTATGAGATTGTTCGTTACCTCTACTTCAAGCTCAGAGAGCTGGAGGTAGGAAACGGTGAGGACATCAGATATTAAAAAGCAACGTGACGTCCCATCCCAATAATCATTTGGAATACTAATTATTTAAGGTAATTTATTATGAATTCTATACTTTCCTTAATAATAAAAAACGCCTCGATTGAGGCGTTTTTTATTTATCAGCTTACATAAAGACATAAACCCTCTTCAATCTATGACAAAATCGATATTTGATCTAGGCCTGTCTCGAGGAAGGTCGGATATCTCCACCTTCACCCTTTTTTCAAGGAGTCTTCCCTTGAAGTAGTCCTCTATCTCCCTCTTTCTCTCTTCCATTATCTCATCCACCTTCTCCTCTAGCTCTTCATCCTTGGTATCCCTCTTGAAGAACTTCTCCTCCCTGAGCTTTTCGTTGAGAACTCTCTTCTCCTCCTCCCTGTTGGTGAAGAGGGTAAACACCACGTCTACCTCATCCTTCTCCTCCATCATCTGAACTACCTTTTTCAGGGTGGATCTGTATTTAATCTTTGGAGTGGTAGCTAGGTAATCATACTCAAGGCTTATCACACTTCCCGTTCCCAGACGGAAGGTCTTGGAGAGTATGTTCACCGGCGAGGTGGCTGCCTTTATCAATATATTCCTTATTGCATGAAGAATAACCCTATATACTCCGAACTTGGGATCATTGAAATCCCCAGACACAGGAACATCCAGCTCCAGGTTTCCCTTTCTGTCCTTTAATATATTCACAGCCAGCTTTAGGGGTACCACCGACTTGACCTCGGTATTATCTCCTATATATACGGTTTTCACTGTGATTAGGTTTTCCCCCTTAAACTTACCCTTCTCCAGGCTCACATCCCCCTTGTAGTAGAGCTTTCCAGAGTCTATCTCATTGGGCAGCTTGTGGGACAGGTATTCCCTGAAGTCCAGAAGATCCAGATTGGATATCTCAAAGTTTCCCTCTATATTGAAGCTTGTGGGGTTAAAATCCCAGTCCCTTTCAAGGGAGGAGACAAACTCAGCCTCTGCCCTTCCTGTTCCTGTAAGGCCCCCCTCCATCCTTCCGCTAAACTCCCTGTTTTTTTCTGTGGTAAAGTTATCCACATCCACAAGGATATTTTTTATATTGTATTTGAGTTCGGGAGCCCTGTACTCCACCCGCCCTCCCTCTAGGAGGAACTTCTTCACTGCAAGGCGGGGTCTTCCCTTTTTCTCCTGGACAGCTTTCTCAACCGCCTCATCATCTATCTCTCCCTCTGACACCTCCTCCTGGGCAGCATCTCCTGTGAGTCTTACCATCGGATCCTTCAGGTGAAGAAGGTTAAGTCTTATCTCCTCTGGAGTTACCCTTACTATCTGGGCATCTCCCTCCTTCAGGGTAGACTCTATCCCCTCTATATTCATCCTTCCATTGTTGACCTCTACCTCACCTCCCAGGTTGTAAGTTTTACCCTCCATTGAAAAGGTATTTTTTGAAGTAAGGGTGCCGAAACCGCCAACCATCCCTCCCCCTTCCATGGAAACTCCCTCCAGGAAGATAAAGTTTTCCGTGGTGAGATCCTTCTCCCGGTAGCTTCCCCTGGACTTTATGTCCACATAGCCCTTCAGAGTATACTTTTCCTCATTTTGGGAGATCAAAAGCTCCTCCACTTGAAGAGATAAACTTCCATCCACTGTATACCTTCCATCCTTCAGTGAAAGGGTGTTCCTGGAGCTGAGGTTATCAAAGTTTAAGGCTATATCCTCCCTTTCCATGGAGACTCCGGTCATTGTGATGGTATTATCTGTATCCAAGCTATCCCCTGAGTAGTTTATATTGGAGGTTATATTGGCATTCCCCTTGAGGTTATGCTTTTCCTCCAGGAAGATATCTATATCCTCCAGCTGCAGGGACCTAACCTGTGCCCTTCCCCTGAAGGTAAGGTTTTTAAGGTCCTCTTTTCTCTTTATCTCCTGTGTTCTCTCGCTTTTTCCATTGATCTCGACTGCTGCTCCGTTGAAGGTCCCCTGAAGGTCTATATCCGATACTCCCTTCTGGGTTCCCAGGCTGATCCCCCTGAAACTTCCTATTCCCAGGGTAAACCGCTCCTGGGTAATTGTGGTGTCCGATATCTGGAGATCCCCTATATATACCACGGGATATTCTGACCCCTCCTGGTCTGCTTCCTCCTCTTCCTCGTCCTTCTCCACCACTATCCTCAATCCCTTTAGTGTAAGGGTATCCAGAAGATACCTTCCACTGACTATCTCCTGGATACCTGCTTTAATTTCCCTTCCCACGACAATATCCTTCCCTGTCCTATCAGCAGCAGCAGCCTCCCTGAGATCTATATCCCCTGCCACTCTGTAGTTCCCCTCCTTAAAGTCGTACTCTATGGTATTTTTTGTGGTAACCTTTTCTGCCCTGATAATAGGATAGCTATCCGTAAGGTTGTTGAAAACCATCTTGTCTGCCAAAAGGGTATTTTTAAGGGAGAGTTTCGGGTATGCATAGGCGTATTCAGTATCATAACCAATGGCTCCCGAGGAGAAGTCGTAGCTTCTCTCCTCGGAGATAAAACCCTTTACAAACTCCAGATCCTTACCTGTAATCTTCACACTTCCTGTGGAGATAAGGGTTTCTACCCCTATATCTAGTCCCTCCACCAGGGTATTCTCACTCCTTACCCCCACCTGGGTATCCTCATTGTAGACAAAGGAGGTATTGAGGGAGAACTTGCTTCCCCTGTTGCTGTTGAACTTCTGGATATCTCCCTCTATCTGTGTAAAGTTCCCCCAGGGGGTGGTGAGATCCATGGCTGCTGCTTTGAAGGTATCCACTCTGATATCCAGGGTTCCCTGGGATTCCTCTTCCTCCTCCTCTTCAGAGGAGATTGAGTCTGCATACTCAATGATCCTGACTATATCTATCCTTCCCTGAGATATCTCGCTTCCCCCGATCCTGTACCTTCCCTGGAGGGGACTTATCTCATCCACCTTTCCCTTGAGGGTATCCAGGTAGAGGAGCTCCCCCATATCCTTGGAGACCACCCTGAGCTTCCTTCCGTCCAGGGTTCCCCTTACTGTGAAGTCCATTGTTTTAATATTTCCCGTAAACTCAAGGGCACTGTCCACCACTCCCTCTATACTCTCAAGCTTGTAGACTGCCTTGGGAATATAGAGTTTATCGTTTAGAAGGAGTTTCTCCGTTTCCAGGGTCCCAGCAAGTGAACCATCCTCCCTGTACTCTATATCCACAGTTACCTTCCCCTTCCTATAGAAGTCTATAACCGAGTCCAGGGTAAAGGTCCCTCCCTGGTAGAGGATCTGGGGCGTTTCCAGGGTAAAGTCATTTTCAGCCTTTATTACCCTGTCCTCATAGTAGAGGACGAAGCTCTCCACAGTTATATCCTTCAGCTCCACCTTCTTTATGAAGCCCTCCTCCTCCATGCCCGCTGCTTCCTCCTTCTTCTCCCTTCCTATATTGTCCAGGATATCCTCGTAGTTCCACCTTTCACCGTTATGCTCTATCCTTAAGGAGGGATCCACCAGGGTGAGCTCCCTTATATAGAAGATCCCCCTTATGAGGTGGATTATATCTATATTTACATTGAAAAACTCAAAGTAAGCAAAGAGTCTTTCGCCGTCCTCCTCATATATCTTAAAGTCCTCTATATAGAGGATGTTTCTGGCATAGTTGTACCGGAACCTCCCAGCCTCCACTCTTCTTCCCAGGTTTTCCTCCAGCCTTGTCACAGCAAAGCCCTGAACCATGGACGGCAGCTTCACCATAAATATTATTACTCCCATAAGGAGCCCTAAAAGTATCCACTTTATATATTTTTTCATCCTCTTCCTCCTTGAGATTTCCCCTCTAAAGTAGTTATACTGTAGAGCTCTCCCATTTCCTTAGAGAATCGACCCTCTTTTTTAAATTCATTTTATCTGGTTTATTTCAGATAATAGTATCCAAAAT
>CAYSGC010000215.1:0-4677 GCA_964430145.1 uncultured Fusobacteriaceae bacterium
CTACAAGCAGAAAGGTTATCTGGGGAACTATCCAGTCCCTTCTTGCACTGGCTCTAATGCTTGGAAGTGCCAACGGACTTAAGATGCTACAGACTATCTCAATAGCAGGGGCGTTTCCATTTGCCTTTGTAATGATCTTCTGTATGATAGCCCTTATAAAGATGCTGAGGGAAGAGAAGATAAGTGAGATAAAGGAAGATTAATTAGTCATGTAACACCCCTATAAAAAGGCGCCTGCAGCTGCAGGCGCCTTTTGTCTTAACTTAAAAGCATTGGAGTAGAGAAAATTAAAAGTTTAAAGCTATGCAGGGGTCTTCACGGCTTCTTTCGTTTTCCCAAAGGTCTTTAGGATGGAGTCCTCCATTTCGTTTAGCAGGGTATATCTTTTTCTATACTGCCCCCTCTTTTTGCTGGGAATGTTCAGGATGTCCTTTCTCTCCAGGGTTTCAGGAAGCTTCCACAGTCCAGAACCCTCTCTCCATCCGTTTAAAGATTCCCAGAAGGCGTCGTAGCTGGAATGGATGCTTCTCTTTCTTTTGTATCTCTCAGCAGTATATACGTGCTGATCGTTTCCCACACATACCTTCTCTGTAGAGAGGCCTAGAGCTTCCTCTAAGAAGTAGAGGGATTCCACAACAGCTTTTTTTGGAAAGATACCGTAGAGGTTTTTAGTAGCTGTTTTTATGATGTTGTGATCGGCATCCCTGTGAGCTCCCTGGAGCCCGCCGATAAAGGTTCTGAAGATTTCTCCATCCCTCTGTATGCTGTATGTGAGGGTAGCGAGGGTAAGGTCCTCTGAGTCTGTGATGAAGAGGTTGAACTCCCCCTCCTTGTCGAAACGGGGGTAGAGGGCAAGAACTATTTTAAACTCCTCCTGATTATTCCCTGTAATGCTGCCAATCTGAAACCTCCCCTGGGTGTAGAGCTTTTCCCTGATGTCTGATGGAAATACCGTATCGAGATATTCATAGCTGTCCTTTATAGTTTGGAGCTTTTCTTTCATGCTGGTGGAGCTGCTCATATAGGGTCTGTGAAGCTTGCTCACAAGGATGGGGTAGGTAAAGACCGCTGATGAAAGATGGTCGTGTTCCAGTATAAAGTCTGTAAGGTTACTAACCCATGGGTAGTAGAGGATAGTTCTCAGGGCAAACCTCATCTTCTTCTTTCCTGTATTGAGCTGTCCCTTTTTGCTTCCCTGGGCCATAAGTTTTAAATAAAAAAGTATGTTTCTCATATCAAATCTCCTTTAGCGTACGAATTGCAGATTTTGTTTACTATGGAGATATGATAGCAGAATAAGATTTAAATATAAGGACTCCCTCACAAAAGGCAGTAAAATATACACAAAACTATTAAAAATATGAAAAACTCTACCTTAAAAAGGGTTCAGATCTTTCTGAACCCTTCCAATAGAGGAACTAGATATTTAAGGTCGGCTTATCCCTGAAGACGGATCCTTCCATCTTTTTTAGGATCCGCCTTCCCAGGGGGAGGGTGACGCCTCCGGTGAAGAGAAGAAGCTCATCCCTGAAGTTGATGGATTTAAGTCTGGCTTTATTGATTATACAGCCCCTCTCCACCCTTAAAAAATCTCCTGTGAGAATCTCCTCCACCTCTCCCAGGGATATCTTGGACAGATAGCTTTCCCCGTCTATCAGGGTAAAGACAGATCTTCTGAGAAGACGATCGTAGGAGATGTGGGCGATCTCATCCCTCTTGATGAGGGAGACAGAGGTGGCAGTTTCTATTCTGATATACTCTACCTCCTCCCTGTAAAAATCCCGGAGGATACCTTCCAGGAGGATAAAATCTCTCTTGGAGATCATGTCAAAGAGGGAGCTGGCCTTTAAAAGCTCCCTGGCCACCGAGGTGGTGGAGTTTCCCATGAGAACAACGGCTTTTCCAATAAGGGGAAGGTACTCACTACTTTTTTCATCTGTAAAGGTCTCATCTAAGATAACCAGGGAGCACTCCTCCAGAAGCTTAGGTGAGTCCCTGACATCTAGAAAATCTCCCTCTATAGTGTTGCAGATAAGGAGGTATGTGGGATTGCTTACCCACAGTCCGATCTTAAGCATGGCTATCCACCTCTTCTATGAGGGAATCTATCTCCCTTAGGACACTCTCCTCTATGGAATCCTTAACCCCTCCCTCCTCCATGGAAGATCCCAGAAGGATAAGCTCCCTGAGCTCCATAAGTCTGGTACCCATGGTAAAGCTGTCAAGGGAGGGACCCTCTAAAAGACTTTCTCTGTAGTGGATTCTCAGAGCCACTCCCGGAAGCTCATCCACCAGCTCCTCCAGAGCTCTTCTTTCAAAGATCTTCAGGGGATAGAGGGGGAAGAGGCAGAGGGAGAGGATAACTCTTTTATTGAGGCTGCCCGTGAAGAGGAGAGCATCCTCATCCATACTAGGATTCACTCCGTTAAAGTCTACATCCATTGAGATATGGGACACAGGTATAACCTTGGCTACTTCCCCTTCGACGAGGGACTTTAGCTGGGACAGGGTAGCAACCTCCCCCTCCTTAAAGAGGATCCTGCTGAGGGAGAAGTGCTGGGATTCCACTGAGTTTCTTAAGTTTAAGTAGAAGAAATCAGTCATAAGAATAACTAGAAGAACTGTGAGGGTGTAGTCAAAGTTCCTCGTATATATTAGGTAGATATAGGCTAAAAATGTCATATAGTTTAACCTTACAGACCACCAGAAGCTGTATTTTAATAGGCTGTACTCCCGGGAGTCTGAGAAGATGTAGGCCTTGAAGAGGACCAGGATAAATACAGATAAAAATGTATATATCTCCACTACGCTGTCCAGACGTCCATTTTCAAATTCGTGGAAGGTATAGTACCAGCTGAATATGGTGAGAACAGCGGCTACCAGGGTGAAGCTGAACTCCTTTCTCCACATTGCCCTGGATGTATTTTTTACAAGGGGAAAGAGGCTGGTTAAAAATATAATGGTGGCTGTTGTTGGGAAGAGAAACTCCCTCACTGCAAACAAAATATCACATATAAAGATAAGGGCATTGCTTCCCTTGGTGTAGAAGAGAAGATCTATGATCCTCTGGAAATCAAAGAATAAAAGGAAGCCGGTAAAGATTATCTGCAGAATAAGAAGCAGATCTAATCCTCTTTTCACAAGGGAGGCAAGGGGAGGTTTTACCCTTTCCATAACCCAGTAGAGGAGGGAAAATCCCAAAAACACCTCAAAGAAGAGGGAAAACTTGAATATAAACTTCCACAAGTGTAGGTCGTAGAACTTTAATCCAAGGAGAACAAACCTCAGGGAGATAATTGCCAAGAGGGAGTAGGTGGCTATTTCAAGAAGCTTGTTCCTGTACTTGTTTATCACCTTTGATGTGGACAGTATCACAAGAGAGGTTATAAAGAGCATGGAGTAAAGAAATACAGACTGCTTCTTATCAAAGGCAGAGGCTGCGAAGAAAACCTTTGGGAGTTCCTGATAACCCTTGATTCTTCTAAAGGGAATGGATTTTATTTCATCGTTGTATCTCAGCTGAAGAGTGTACTCCCCCTCATCTAGGTCAAATATATAAATGTCCTCTAAGAGATCAAAGGTATCGAACTCCACCTCCTGTTCCTCCAGATTATAGACCTCAATATCCACCAGGTTATAGATCTCCGGGAGCTTCTCCAGACCCACCTCAATTTTGAGATAGTCCTGGGGGGTAACGGGATGAAGGAGAAATATCAGATAGATAAGGGGAAGAGCCAGCAGGCTCCAAAGTTTTTTTATGTTCATTAAAACCTCCATTATTTTTAGTTTAATTTATTTACCGATCTTAAAGCATATTATATCATCTTTTTTCTCTCGCCATAAGGGAAGGAGGGAGAAGTCATGGACTTGTCCAGGGAATTTTCCAGTAGAGGGGTATTCCGCTAATAGTTTATATCAGAAATAATAATCTATAGCTATGGAGGCTGCACAAAGTATCTGCTTTTTCACACAAAGGGTTACTCTAGGGGAGGAGTGGAGGAGAGCTGAAGGATAAATTAAAAAGGGCCCCTGAGGGGCCCTAGAGAGGCTTGGAAGCTCTAAATCTTCATTAGACTTCCTAGTTGCTCTCGGTTACATAGAGAGACCAGTTTCCCAGGTTTTTCTTATGGACTACCTGGATATCTCTGCTGTCTACTATCTTAGCTGAGTAGGACTTCTCCATAGCCCTTACAGGCTTTCTTTCAGCAACTGTGACTCTGCTAGACAGGGCCACTCCCAATACAGCGATAGCTGCAACACATAATAACTTTTTCATCTTCATCACCCTTATCTTAATTTATTTAAAGTCTTTAGCTTTCACCAGAGTGAATTTGAAACTTTCTCCGTGAATCACACCACAATAAATTCTTGAAAATTAAACTTTGGAGGTGTTGTAGTTTATTTATACATAGAAAAAAATAATAAATCCACGACACTTGTCTTTTAGTCATCGAAATTTACTAATTTTTTTTTTAAACCTGCTGCTTCTTAAGTAGATAAGAATAGGTATAGAGGGGGTTAGAGAAGGAAGTAAAGAGGGAAAGAAAGGGTTAAAAATATTTATGAGGAAGTTATGTTGACAGCTCCCCTTAGAATTGTTTATAATGCAATTAAGGAAATAGAAGAAACCGGGAGCTTTTGCTGAGAGGAGATTCGATCTCGACCGTCTGACTGGAC
>CAYSGC010000216.1:0-4649 GCA_964430145.1 uncultured Fusobacteriaceae bacterium
CCCTGATAGATTCTTCGGATATGCATCCTGAGAGCTGGGGAAGGATAGCTGAGGTAATAGCTGAAAACTATGATACCTACAGGGGCTTTGTAGTGCTCCACGGGACAGATACCATGGCATTTACCTCATCGGCTCTCTCCTTTATGTTGAAGAATCTAGATAAACCTGTGGTCCTTACTGGATCCCAGGTGCCTCTTCAGAGTCCAAGGAGTGATGCCCTTCAAAACCTTGTGACAGCTATTCAGATAGCTGGAAATGAACTCTACGGTGCCCGTGTGGTACCGGAGGTTTGTATCTTCTTCAGGGATACTCTTTTAAGGGGGAACAGGGTGAGGAAGATGGACGCCACCAACTACTTTGGTTTCTCCTCACCCAACTATCCAAGTCTGGGGGAAGCAGGGGGAGATCTCAAAATCAGAAAGAACAGGATCCTTACCCCGAGCAGCGAAGGATTTCATATAGACACCTCCCTGGAAGACAGGGTGGTTGTCATAGAGATCTTCCCTGGCTTAAAACCAAAGTATATTAAGAAGATCTTTGAAAATAATGAAGATATAAGGGGAGTAATTTTAAAGACCTATGGAAATGGAAACGCCCCTACAAGCGATGAGTTTATCGAGGTCATTGAATATATCACCTCCAAGGGAATCGTGGTACTGAATATTACCCAGTGCACCACAGGAAGGGTAAAGATGGGGCTCTATGAGGCCAGCGCCAGACTCCTGGATGCAGGAGTGGTAAGCGGCCTGGACCTCACTCCTGAAGCTGCTATAGCTAAGCTTATGCATCTTCTGGGTAAGACTCAGGATGTAGAGGAGGTAAAGAAGCAGCTTCAGATAGATATCTGCGGAGAGCAGACTCTAAACCACTATAAGTTTGAACACAGGCATGCCCAAGGGGAGGAGGAGTGTTCCTTTACCTTTGACATTCCCAAGAGTATTGCAGGGGACGATCTGGTAGAGGCTTCCATAAGGGTAAAGGGAATAAAGCCTCTGGAGGAAGAGGTAACCGATGTAAGGCTTACCATAGAACTGGAGGGAGATATCTCGGTGGAAAACCTGAGAAACTTCAGATCCCACAAGGAGATAAGAAGGACAAGGGATAATCTGGGAGATGACATTCTCGTGAGTTTCAACCACTGTACCAAGAAGCTTGTGGACAACTGTGAAGCTATCAAAGTTAAGTTAAAAGCAGACAGAAGAATAGAGTGGGGATCTATGACATTTTCCATCTACTCTGAAAATTAATAGTAACAACTAAAAAAGGGACCCAAATGGGACCCTTTTTTGTATGAAAAAACTATTTAATGGTGATACTTTCTTATCATGATGTAAAAACCCAAAGAAAATAGATACTTTTGTCTTGATACAAAAGTATCCCAAAAATCAAGTCTTCCGACAATTGTCTTTATGAGTAGTACAGATTTCCAATTGCTTTCTGGGGCTCTCTACAGAGCCTAAAGAAGTCCTACGCAATGAGGTCAGGTTATGTAGTGTGAAGATAGACGACAGTCTGCAGACAGCTTAATTCAAAACATGGATTCATGTGAATGCTTCCACAGATTTTTAGCTTTAAAATTTGTGGTGAATTTTTGCTTTTTAGTTAACTAGAAAGCTTATTCTTTTTATAGCTTTCAACAGCTTTAACTATCTTCAGGATAACCTCCTCGGTGCCCTCTATTATCTCCCTATTGGAAAACCTTATGGTTTTGATGCCCATCTCCTCTAGATACTCTCCCCTTTCCCTGTCGTGATTAAGCCCCTTTTCTGTATAGTGCTGCCTGCCATCAGCCTCTACAACAATCCTGGATGAGGGGAGATAAAAATCCGCTATATAGGGACCTATGGGAAACTGCTTGATAACCTCCCCCTCCCCCAATACCCTTTTCAGCTTCCTCTCCAGAAGTCTCTCTGCAGAGGTCTCCCTCTTAACCCTCCTTCTTATGCCCTTCTGAAAATTTCTCATATTCCTACCTCCTCCCGCTGCCTTTAAATATTATATTGGAAGTGTGGTGGAAAAACCTTTAAAGTTATCGATCTCTCAATAAAATTTCCCCTCGGATTATAAAGCCATATGGGAGGAGGTAAAAAATAATCGGTGGAGACTATATCTCAATTAGGAGGATTACCATACTATTATTTTAATAACTTTATATCAATAAATTTAGGAAAAACTCCCTATCTATAGTATATTTTAAATGAGATAAGGTCTGAAGGAGGGAGAGTATTATGCGAAGAATAGCAGTACTCCTAGTATTTAATATCGTCTTCTTATTTTCTGCAGCTCAGGTAAAGGATGAGCAGGAACAGCTGGAAGAAGTTGACAAGAGAATAGAGAAGCTGGAAGATGAACTGCAGGAGCTGAGGCTCCTTAGAGAGGAGATAAGCAGCAGCATCAGGCTGAATAAAAGTCGGCCTAAGATAGGACTGGTACTGAGCGGTGGGGGAGCCAAGGGAGCTGCCCATGTGGGAGTAATAAGGGTGTTGGAGGAGTATGGGATCCCCATAGACTATATAACGGGAACCAGTTTTGGAAGTATAGTTGGAGCTTTATATACCTCTGGATATACCCCTGATGAGATGGAGGAGATAATCCTCACCATGGACTGGGATTCCTTCAAGGGGGATCAGCTGGCCAGGGAGCACTCCTCAATAGTTGCCAAGGGACAGCATGAGAAGTACTTTCTCTCCATGGGGATAGATGAAGATTTTAACCTGAAGTTTCCCAAGGGGGTTTTTACAGGTACGGATTTCTACCTGAAGCTTAAATCCCTTCTCTGGCGTACTGAGGGTATAACTGATTTTGATGATCTGCCAATTCCATACAGAGCTGTGGCCACCAACCTGAATACCGGAGAGAGGTATGTTGTGGGAGAGGGAGATCTGGCAAAGGCAGCCTTTATGAGTATGGCTATTCCTACCATCCTCGACCCTGTAGAGGAGGGAGGAGAGTTCTATGTGGACGGTGGACTTGTGCAGAACCTACCAGTTCAGGAGGTCATAGAGATGGGGGCGGATATAGTCATTGCCGTGGATATAACAGCTGATGCCACTGTAATTACAGATGACTCCACCCTCTTTGAGGTAATAGACAAGATGACTACCTACAGGAGTGAGGAGCAGTTTAAGCTGGCCAGCGAGCTGGCTGATATACTCATCGTTCCCGACGTAAAGGATCACTCCACAGCAGACTTTACAGGTCTGGAGGAACTTATAAGAAAGGGTGAGGCAGAGGCCAGAAAGTATGAGGAGGAGCTCACGAAGCTAGGAGGTAAGCAAGGCAGGAGAAATGAGCTTCCAGAGAAGAAGAGTGTAGAGATAGATGAGGTAGTCCTAACAGGGAACAAGGTCTTTACAGAGGAGAAGGTATTGGCCTTCTCTGGAAAGGAGGTTCCTGGAGACTACTCTCAGGAGGAGATAAAACTCTGGATGGATAAGCTCAAGGCTCAGCTCATAATCAGCAGATTTTTCTACACCATAGAGGACAATAAGCTTATGCTTGAGGTACAGGAGAGGGAGGCCAGGCACGTGAGGGCAGGACTCAACTACAGCTCCGATTTTGGTGCAGCCCTTGGAGTCGCCGCTGACCGTACCAGGTACGGAGTCTTTGATACGGACTACACTATTAGGGGTGAGGCTTCAAAATATCCAAAGCTGGAGTTTAGAAGTTATACCGGATACAGGCTGAGGGAAACACAGTATCTGGGATCCCTTGGATTAGGATTTACAACCAACCCCCTCTTTATATATGACAAGGAGGACAGGATAGGAGACTACAAGAGCTATAACGTATCTATAGACGGGACTATAGGGACTGTTCTCTTCAGCTCCTATGTAATCGTCGGGCAAGTTGGATATAACAAGGTAAACAACAGATACGAGAGCGGTAGTAAGGCCTTTGAACCTGAATCTAACTGGGACTACTATAAGAGCAAGGTTTTTGTAGTATCCGACAGCAGGGACAGCTCCTACTTCCCAAGTAAGGGGGTAATAAATCGTTTTGAATACTTCAAGGGAGGAGGAAGCGAAGCCGACTTCTATGGTCCCGTTTTCGAAGTTAAGAGATATTTAGGTATGGGGGACAGGCTAAACTTTGAAATATTTGCTTCTGGAGGAAAGATATCTGGAGATACTGTGCCTGAAAATGAATACTTAAAGGTAGGTGGAGTGAGGAGCAACTGGAAGATAAATCAGTTCTCCTTCTACGGGATGAATGCCATGAGGAAGTATACAGATGAGTTTTATATGGCAGGGATCAATGGAAGGTATAGGTTGGCTACCAGCCTCTACCTAAACCTGAGATACAATGTTGTCACCTACGACAGCAACCAGCTCTCTACCTTTGAGGAGGATTTAGATGTGTGGGATGACAGAAAGCACGGAGTTGGTGTAGGTATCGGCTGGGATACCGCTGTAGGTCCCATGGAGTTTATCCTTTCCAATGATGTGGACACGGGAGGAGTCCTCTTCCTGGTATTTATGGGATATGATTTTTAATTGGGAGGCGGCAGGTGATTCAATAGAGGTATAGATAAAAGATAGATTATTTTCAAATATCTTTCAGACTGCTCCTGTGATATAATGTTCTGTGCAGAAAATTCTTCAGGAGGTTTTTTATGAACTTTACATCACTATTTTTCATATCCGTGG
>CAYSGC010000217.1:0-4562 GCA_964430145.1 uncultured Fusobacteriaceae bacterium
TTACTATAATGAGCCAAACTTTAAAATATGTAATCTTCTTTTTCTGCAATAAAAAAAAGCTGACTTACGCCAGCTTAATAATTATTTTTTATATTTATTAATTTTATATTTTACATTATGAAAGCACTTGCAAGAACTTTACCCTCAGAATCATATAAAACTACTCCCTGTCCCGGTGTTATAGCCCTTACTTCATCCTCAGTGAATTTAACCTTAATCTTATCATCCTTAATAATTTCTACCTCACATGGGTGTAGGGTGTCCCTTGATCTGGTTTTGGCCAGACACTTTAATCCATCCAGTGATGTAATATCATCAAATGCTAAAACATTTACCTGGTTAGCAACAAGCTCCTTTTTAAAGAGGTCCTTATCGTCTCCCACAATGACCCTGTTTCTCTTGCCATCTAATTTTATAACATATAGAGGTGTGGGATGCTGTAACCCTAGTCCCTTTCTCTGACCTATAGTATAGAAAGCCAGTCCGTTGTGTCTTCCCATAACTGTACCGTCCTTCTTGACTATATCTCCCTCTTTGTTTACTCTTCCATCGGACATCTCAACTAAAAAATCCTTTAGCTTACCATCCTCTATAAAACATACCTCCTGTGAATCCCTCTTTGCATATACCCTTACTCCTAGGTGTTTTGCCAGAGCTCTTACCTGAGGCTTTTCAAGATCTCCCACAGGGAACATCAGGTGCTTTAAATACTCCTTCTTTGCCTGAGACAGGAAGTATACCTGGTCCTTCTTGGGATCATCTCCCATATACAGGTTTCCATCTACTATCTTAGCATAGTGACCAGTTGCTATAAAATCAGCCCCTATCTTTTTTCCATACTCTATTAGTTTTCCAAGCTTTATATGTCTGTTACAAACCATACATGGGTTTGGAGTTCTTCCCTTCTCATACTCCTCCACAAAGTAATCTACAACCATCTCTTTAAATGGCTCCTTTAGATTTACCACATAGTGGGGAACTTCAATATCATCACACACTCTCTTAGCGTCATAGATATCATCTAAACTACAACATGTTTTTGAGCTAGCATCTTCAGCAAACTCATCCATAGCACTCCAGTGCTTCATTGTAATCCCTATTACATTATAACCTTGTTTCTTCAGAAGATAAGCTACTGCAGAGCTGTCAACTCCACCACTCATCCCCACTGCCACAGTTATACCTTCATTTTCCTTCTTGTACTCCAGGTACTTTGAAAGTTCCTTTAAATTTTCTACCATTTCTCTACCTCATCTTATTTTATTTGAAAGATAATAGGAAAAAGCTATTCTTTCATGATCCTCTCATTATATCATTAAACTCATAATTGTCAAAACACCAAATCCCAAAATAATAAGCCCGCAGCTCTTGGTTATCTTAGCCAGAGTTCTTACACCGATAACCTTCCTCCAGTGGTATAATATATAAGTGATGATAAACCACATTGTAGCTCCACCGGCAAATATTCCTATTCCCAGCTTTTGAGGGATGTGACTCGTAGGGTCATCAACTATCCCCAGTGCTGCAAATATCGCCACAAAGGAAAATAAGGTAGCTGGATTAGCCAGGGTTACTAAAAAACATGTAAAATAATTTTTTATTATCCCCTCTCCCTCATTTTCAATCTTTCTTATACTCACCTTTGATTTGTATTTTTTATATCCTAGTACTATTAAAGCTACTCCCATAACAACCCTTAGGAGAACTTCATACTTTACTACAATATTTTCCACCCTGCTCAGTCCCATATATGCGATAAGTCCATAAATCACATCTACAGTAACCATTCCCAAGGCTGAAAAATATCCCTCCTTCTCACCTTCCACCAGAGTTTTTTCCATGCAATATATTCCAATAGGTCCAAATGGAAGGGAAAGAAGAAATCCTGTTAGCATTCCTTTTAAGACTATAATATCCATTCTTTCCCACCTAACTTTCTTATAAAATTGACATCTCTCTTTCTATTCTCACTACATCCTCTAGAACCTCTATGAAGTAATCTATATCCTCCCTCGAGGTGTATCTTCCCAGAGATAACCTTATGGTACCCTTAGCCTGGGGTTTAGTCAGTCCTATAGCCTCCAACACATGGGACGGTGTCAGGGTACTGGAAGCACATGCTGATCCTGCACTCACTGCTATCCCTCTCATATCAAGGCTTAAAAGGAGTGATTCTGCCTCTACTCCCTCTATGGTCATACTGGAAGTGTTTGCCAGTCTCTCCACCTGAGCTCCGTTAAAGTGTACTCCATCTATCCTGGACTCCACTTCCCTTTCCATATAGTCTCTCAGTTCCCTCTCCTTAGCCATCTCCTCATACATATTTCCAAGGGCTATTTCAAGGGCTTTGGCCATACCAAATATTCCAGCTACATTTTCCGTTCCGCCCCTTCTGTTTCTCTCCTGCTGCCCTCCAGTTATGAGTTTATCCAGCTTGGTACCACTCTTCACATAGAGTGCTCCCACTCCCTTTGGTCCATAGAATTTGTGGCTGGCTAGGGTAAGGGTGTCTATATTTTCTAGATCTATCCTCACCTTTCCCATGCTTTGTACTGCATCCACATGGAAGGGGATTTCCCTCTTTTTAGCTATCTCACCTATAGCTTCCACTGGCTGCAGTGTGCCTATCTCATTGTTGGAGTGCATTATGGTTATAAGGACCGTGTCCGGTCTTATGGCCTCCCTTAACTCCTCTATATCTACTACTCCATTGGAGTTCACCTTCAGGTAGGTTACCTCCCACCCCTTGTCCTCAAGATCCTTTAGGGTATTCTTTACAGAGGAGTGTTCGATATTGCTGGTGATTATGTGTTTTCCCCTGTTTATCATTGCCTGGGCTATTCCCCTTATGGCAAAGTTATTTGCCTCGGTTCCTCCAGAGGTAAATACAAGCTCCCTTGTCTTTATTCCAAGAAGGCCGCACATGAGCTCCCTGGCTTCCTCTATTACCCTCTTACTCCTCTGTCCCACCTGATAGACACTTGATGGATTTCCATAGCTCTCCCTCATTATCTCTATCATAGGCTCCAATACTCTTTCATCTATCCTGGTTGTCGCATTGTTATCTAAATAAACCTGTCTCTTCTCTCTCATATCTCTACCTTTCTATCCTAAAGTTTGTGACCGCAATTTGGACAATACTCATACTTTTCACGTATCTCCCTGCCACACTTAGGGCAGACCTCCCTCTGATAGATAACCTCCCTTATATCATCGTAGGAAACCCTCTCACTCTCCAATATCTCACCTATCTTTTCATCTTTCAGCCAGTATAAACTTTCACATTTTTTGCATCTAAGAAAATACTTCTTATTAAACTTATATACAGGTATGAAGAATATTTCAAAGGAGCTGTAGTTTTCAATCACCTCTCCCCTTGTATTCACACATCCCGTACACTTAAAATAAACTTCCTTCTTTACCTTACTTCTATTATTTACTCCAAATACTCCTATAAAAAACATCTATGTTCCTTTCTAGATAAACAAATTATAACAAGCTAAAAGTTTCTTCATATTAAGCTTCTAGTTTCTCTCTGCCTCTGCTAACTTGGATTTTACAAGATCTATAAAATACCTTCTGTCCTCTGGATTATCCTTTATATCCAGATCATCCACATTTATAGTCAATATCTCTGAGATATTGTAGTTCTCAAAGTATTCTCTATAATTTTTATTCAGGGTCTCCCAGTACTTCACAGGTACGATCTGTTCATACTCTCTTCCCCTTCTCTTTATCTTTTCCATGGCTTTCTCTACGCTATTTTCCAGGTAGATCATCAGACGGGGTCTCTTTATGTGCTCAAGCATATTGTGAAGAAGTTCCTCATATACATCAAACTCCTCTGAACTCATATCCTCGTCCTCCATAAGCATCTTGGCGAAGATGACATCCCCATAGATACTTCTGTCCATAACACATCCATTTAACATCTCAGCGTCCTTGATCATCTTAAACCTTTTATTTAAGAAAAAAACCTGCAATGGGAAGGAGTATCTCTTCTTGTCGTAATAAAATTTATCTAGGAGAGGATTATCTAAAACTGGTTCCCTGAAGAATTCAATCCCTAACTCCTTTGCCAGGATCTCTCCCAGTGTGCTCTTTCCTGCTCCTACTACTCCATCTATACAAATAGTTCCCTTCATTCTCTCTTCTCCCATTATCAGTTTTTCAAAAAAATCTCTATAATACATTCTTGCTCCTTTTTATGACTCCCACAGCAACCCCCAGTAAGTTTACATCCTGCTCATTGATGTATATCTCCTCATATTCTGGATTTTCTGGAAGTAATATTATGGAATTCCTCATCTTCATAAGCCTTTTGAGGGTAGCTTCATCTTCAAGAGCTGCAGCCACTATATCTCCGCTGTTAGCTGATATATCCTGCCTTAATATTACATAATCACCGTCATCTATATCTGCCCCTGTCATACTATCTCCCTTCACCTTTAGTGCGAAGCAGTCCTCCGTCTTTAGGAGTTCCAAGGGAAGGCTTATTTCCTCCTCCAAATCGTTATTCATGAAAATTGGTATCCCTGCAGATATTTTACCATAAATAGGTA
>CAYSGC010000218.1:0-4548 GCA_964430145.1 uncultured Fusobacteriaceae bacterium
CTTGCGCTTCCATAGCTCAGTTGGTAGAGCGCGCGACTGTTAATCGCGTTGTCGCAGGTTCGAGCCCCGCTGGAAGCGCCATTTCTTTAAAATAATAAATAGTTTATATAGCTTGGTAAAAATAGCTACGGAGGTACACCTGGTCACATATCGAACCCAGAAGTTAAGCCCGTAAACGCTGAAAGTACTTGGGGGGCAGCCCCCTGGGAGGATAGGAATTTGCCAAGCTTTTTTTTATTTTTTGTAAAAAAATAAAAAAAGTTATATAATTATGTGATTGGGTAAAAATTCATCACATTTTCAACAAGATTTTATGGGATAATGTGTATAATTTGATTCCCCTAACCTTTAAAAGAAGGAGATAAGAGGAGAAGTATGAAAAAATGTATCTTTTTAGATAGAGATGGAAACATCAACGTGGAAAAGGACTACCTTCACAGGGTGGAAGATTTTGAATTTGAGGAGGGAGCCCTTGAGGCCATCAAGGTGTTTTCAGAGTCGGATTACCTCATTGTGGTGGTAACAAATCAATCGGGAATCGCTAGAGGGTACTACAGCGAGGAGGACGTAAAAACCCTTCACGACTACCTGGACAGAAGAGTCATAGAATCTGGAGGAAGGGTAGACGCTTACTACTACTGCCCGCACCATCCAGAAAAGGGAGTGGGAGAATACAAGCAGGAGTGTGGATGCAGAAAACCGGAGCCTGGGATGTTTTTACAGGCCAAGGAGGACCTGGATATAGACCTTGAGAACTCCATAATGGTAGGGGACAAGATGAGTGATGTAGAGGCAGGAAGAAGGCTTGGAATGAGAGGGGTCCTAGTAAGAACAGGTCATGGAAAATCTGAGGAAGTTAAGGCAGGAAAGGATGTAGAAGTATATGATTCTCTCTACCACTTTTCTCAAATTTTTAAGGAAGAAAGAGGGAGCTAAGATTGATGGAAAAGTTTAAAAATGGTATAATTAGGAGTATTTCTTATGAAAATAGAAGCAGCTTTTAGGGATGTTTTTAAGAGAAGAAACCTGGATCTTCAGGTGGAGATAAGGGGCGTAAGAATGGACAGTCGTCTTGTAGAGGAGGGAGATGTCTTCTTTGCAATAGGCGGCGGAAACCAATTCGTAGAAGCTACCCTGGAAAGGGGAGCAAGCCTTGTAATCTACGATGATCCAGAGGTAAGGATAGACAACAGCAGAGCTCTTCTGGTGGAGGACACCATAGAGACGATGCATGAACTTGCAAGGGAGTACAGAAAGCTTCTAGATGTAAGGGTAATAGGAATAACAGGAACCAATGGAAAGACCTCTACAAAGGATATAGTTTACTCTATCCTTTCTCAGAAGTACAGAGGGATCAAAAGCCAGGGGAACTATAACAACCATATAGGCCTGCCATATACCATACTCCAGTTAAGGGAAGGGGATGAGTTTGCCGTTCTTGAGATGGGGATGAGTAGTTTTGGAGAGATAGACCTTCTCTGTAAGATCTCAGGGATAGATTACGGGATAATAACTAATATCGGTGAGTCTCACCTGGAATTTTTAAAGAGCGTGGACAATGTCTTTAAAGCCAAGGGGGAGATGCTGAAATATCTTCCTGCAGATAGGAGAATACTCTTTGGAGATGACGGATATCTCAAGGATGTAGAGGGAATAAAAGCCGGATTTGAAGAGGGAAATAACTTTACATTGAGCAGGGTAGCAGAGGATGAGGAGGGAGTGGACTTCACTCTGTCGGGGGAGGAGTACAGAATCCCTATAAACGGCTACTACAACGCTATAAATGCAGCTCTGGGCGTAGCACTGGGTAAAACCTTTGGGATGTCCTATGAGGAGATAAAAAGGGGACTGGCAGAGGCAAGCCTATCCTCTATGAGATATGAGAAAAGAAAGATAGGAAAAAAACTTTATATAAATGACGCCTACAATGCAGATCCTCTTTCTATGAGAAGTGCTTTCAAAAGCTTTAACAGCCTCTATAACGACACCTACAAGGTAATGGTGCTAGGAGATATGCTGGAGCTTGGTGAGGAAAGCAGAGAATACCACAGAGGTCTGAAGGAGTGCCTAGAGGGCATCAAGGCAGACCTAATCCTACTCTGTGGAGAGGAGATGAGAGCATTGAAGGAAGCCTTTGGAGACACAGACAGGGTTATCTACCTTGGAAGCAAGGAAGAGATAGTGGATAGGATAGACAAAATCGAGGGAAGAACTACAATTCTCCTTAAGGGATCTAGAGGGATGAAACTGGAAGAAATAATAAGATAAGAGGGAGAAGAGGAAGATGCTTTATTTTTTGGGTGAAATATTTAGCTCCATGGCCTGGGCTAAATCCATATATTTAAGAGTTTTTATAGGTTTTTTACTGGCCTTTATAACGGTATTATTTACAGGTAAACCCTTTATAAAATACCTCAAGGGAAAGAAGCTGGGTGAATCCATAAGGGAGGAGGGACCTGAGAGTCACTTTTCCAAAAAGGGAACTCCAACCATGGGGGGAGTACTCATTGTGCTTTCAACCCTTTTTACAATGATAGTTATAGGAGATATAAGAAATAAGTTTGTGGGAATACTTTTGCTGGCAATGCTTCTCTTTGGGGCTATCGGGTTTATAGATGATTATAAAAAGTTTACTGAAAGTAAGAAGGGGCTTTCTGGAAGAAAGAAGATCCTGGGACAGGGGCTGATAAGTCTTCTGGCGTGGAGCTTCATCTATAAGAGCGGCCTCACAGGAGATAAGGTTTTGGATTTCTCTATAATTAATCCAATATTCTCAAACTCCAGTCTCTATATAGGCGCAGGTTTGATGCTGTTATTCATTATGCTGATACTTGTTGGAACTTCCAATGCGGTAAATATAACAGATGGTCTGGATGGTCTGGTAATAATGCCGGTAATCATAGCAGCTTCCATCTTAGCTGTAATAGCTTACTTCAGCGGTCACATAGAGCTGAGTGACTACCTGAATCTTCACTATATAAGGGGAGCAGGAGAGATAGCTGTATTCCTTGGAACCCTTTGCGGAGCGGGACTAGGATTTCTCTGGTACAACTTCTATCCAGCACAGATATTCATGGGAGACACAGGATCCCTTACTCTGGGAGGAGTACTTGGTCTAGTGGCAATCTTCCTGAAGCAGGAGTTAATCCTTCCAGTAGTGGGACTTGTTTTCGTAATAGAAGCGATGTCGGTAATACTTCAGGTTGGTTCATATAAGATGAGGAAGAAGAGAATATTTAAGATGGCGCCTATCCACCACCACTTTGAGCTTCATGGTTTGCCAGAAACAAAGGTGACTATGAGATTTTGGATCGTAGCTCTAATGTGTGGAATAGCTGCTCTTGGAATGGTAAGACTAAGAGGAATACTTTAAATCATATAACCACGGTTGACTCCGTGGTTATATTTGCAAATAGAAAAAATAGTCTACTCCAACGGAAAAGTTGGAGTAAAGTATTTTTTTTATTATTAAAGAAAGCATCGAATTTATAAGAAAATTAAATGAAGCAACTAGTGTCCCAATTAATTATCAGGATGCAACGTCACGTTGCTTTTTATCTAGAAAATAATATTTGGTTGGTGGTAGAAGATGAAAAGGGCTATAGTTTATGGAGCTGGAATGAGCGGAATGGGAGCTCAGAAGTTATTGTTGGAAAAGGGATATGATGTACTACTGGTAGATGATAATAAGGCTGTTTCATCTGAGGAAGCCTTAAAGTATATAGATGGGACCTCACTGTTTATAAAGAGCCCGGGTATACCCTACACAAAACTCGTTGTGAGAGCAAAGGAAAAAGGGGTAGAGGTGATAGATGAGCTGGAGCTTGCCTACAGGGAACTCTCAGAGATGGAAGGGATGCCAAAGATAATAGCGGTTACAGGAACCAATGGAAAAACCACAGTGACAACAAAGATAAAGGAGATGCTGGAGTTTTGTGGTAGAAGATCAGAGTATGCGGGAAATATCGGAAGATCCTTTGCAGAACTGGTCCTTGAAATCAAAGGGGGTAAGGAGCTGGACTATATAGTTCTTGAGATGAGCTCCTACCAGCTGGAGAACCTTGATACCTTTAAAGCGGATATAGCAATGGTGGTAAACCTTGCCCCAGATCACCTGGACAGGTATAGGGGAGCAGAGGAGTACTACGACACAAAGATGAATATTACCATGAATCAGAGAAGAGAGGATTACTTTATACTTAATGTGGACTCCCGTGAGGTAGTAGAGAGAAGAAGCAGGATAGAAGCTCAGAGAATAACAGTTTCCAGAAAAGACAGGGAGGCTACGATCCACTGCGATGGGGAAAGAGTTGTTGCAGGCAGTGAGGAAGTTGCCAATTCAGAAAGCTTCTCCCTAAAGGGAAAACACAACCTAGAAAATCAGCTCTTTATAATTGCAGTGGCACAGATAGAGAGGCTGGATTGGGAGAGAGTAAGAGATTTTCTCTACAATACAGGCTCACTGGAGCACAGGATGGAGGAGTTCTATACATGGGGAAGAACCCTCTTTGTGAATGACTCCAAGGGAACCAACCTGGAATCCACCCT
>CAYSGC010000219.1:0-4516 GCA_964430145.1 uncultured Fusobacteriaceae bacterium
TTGACGTGGTTATAGCCACTGGAGGAATGGGAATGGTTAAGGCTGCTTACTCCAGCGGTAAGCCTTCCTTTGGAGTTGGAGCTGGAAATGTTCAGGTTATTGTAGATGAGGATGCTAACTTCCACGATGCGGCTACCAAGATAATCTCTGGAAGAAAGTTTGATAACGGAATTATCTGCTCTGGAGAGCAGTCTGTGATCGCTCCTAAAAATAAATACAATGAGGTTATCCAGGCTATGGTGGATAATGGTGCGTACTACACAGAAGATAAGGAAACCATCGCCAAGTTCAGAGATACCATCTTTGTAGATGGTCACATGAATAAGAATGTAGTAGGACAGTCTGTAGAGAAGATAGCAGAGATGGCCGGGGTAGAGGTTCCCAAGGAAGCAAAGGTTATAGTTTTAAAGGCTAATAGTGCAGATGAGCTCGACGACCTCTGCAAGGAGAAGATGTGTCCTGTACTTTCCAGTTTCGAGTATGATAAAATTGAGGATGCAATAGCAATAGCCCAGAGAAACTTAGATCTAGAGGGGAAGGGACATACTGCATCTATCCACTCAAATAATCTGGAGAATATAGAACTTGTAGGAAAGAATCTCACTGTAAGCAGACTGGTGGTGAATGCTCCGTCATCCCTTACAGCTGGTGGTTCGATGCAAAACGGGTTTGCACCAACTACTACTCTTGGGTGCGGAACATGGGGAAATAACATTATCTCCGAAAACTTAGACTACAAGCACCTTATAAACATATCCAGAATAGGACTTATTAGAGAAGATGTTGTAATTCCAACAGATGAAGAGATCTGGGGATAAGGGAGGACAAATGAGACTTTTAAAGATACAGCCTGAGATACATAAATTTGACAGATTTGATGAGTTTGCAGCAGAGTATAAAATAGGAGAAGGGGACCTAATATTTACTCACCAGTTTCTTCATGACAGCTTCATGGAGAAACTGAACCTGGAAGCAGAGTACCTCTTTATAGAGTGCTTTGGTACAGGGGAGCCCTCAGATGAGATGATCAACTACATCATGGCTTCCATGAGAGGAAAGGATATAAGAAGGGTAATTTCCGTAGGGGGTGGTTCCGTTATCGACATCTCCAAGCTTCTTGTCCTAGAGGATACAGACGACTGCCTCAACTACTTTGAGAAGAAGGTTCCGATCAAGAAGAATAAGGAACTGGTTATCGTCCCTACAACCTGTGGAACAGGGAGTGAGGTTACAAATATATCCATCTCCGAGATAAAGTCCAAGAAGACTAAGATGGGGCTGGCTGTGGACGAGCTCTATCCAGAGAGTGCAGTTCTTATTCCAGAGCTGTTTATGGGTCTGCCATTTAACTTCTTCGTCACAAGCTCTATAGATGCTCTAATCCACGCTGTGGAAGCCTATGTGTCTCCAAAATCCAACCCATATACAGAGATCTTTAGTGTAAAAGCTATAGAGATGATATTAAAGGGGTATATGGATATCCTTGAGAGGGGAGAGGATTACAGAAAGGAGATTATAGAGGAGTTCATTATAGGAAGCAACTATGCTGGAATAGCCTTTGGTAATGCAGGAGTAGGAGCTGTTCACGCCCTCTCCTATCCACTAGGGGGAGTATACCATGTTCCCCATGGAGAAGCTAACTACCAGTTCTTTACAGAGGTATTTAAAACTTACCTGAAGAAGAGCCCTGAAGGAAAGATAAGGGATATAAATAGGGTATTAGCTTCAATTATGGGAGTGGATGAGGGATGTGACGTATATGAGGAGTTGTCCAAGGTACTGGATAGACTTCTTGCGAGAAAACCTCTCCAGGAGTATGGTATGAAGGTAGAGGAGATAGAGAGCTTTGCAGACTCTGTTATCGAGGGACAGCAGAGACTTCTGGCAAATAACTATGTTCCTCTCACAAGGGGAGACATAGTTAATATCTATAAAAACCTCTATTAGTTCTAGAGTGTCTTAAAGTAAGTTATAAAGAGAGGATTTCTAAAGATTTGGAGTGCTCCCCTGCGTAAAGCAGGGGGGGCCCAATTTTTTTTACCCTTTTATAGACCTGTTTCGGATAATTTTTTAAGGAAGAGTGGTATTGATAGATTTAATCAGCCAAAAGTTGCCGTTTTTTATAAAGGAGGGGAAGTATGAGTTTCGATTTAATTAAGTGGGCAATGAATCCATTTATGCTTATGTTCATTGCAGTACTCAGCGGAATGTTATTGGGAAAACTATTAAAGATCGGTACCTCTGGAGCACTCTTTACAGGCCTTGGAATAGGATGGGGTGTTATGAGGGCTGCCAACAAGATAGTGGAAGGGGGGCAGGGTAACATCGGGGCTGCCGAGAGAATTTTAAAGGTCAGTGTTGTAGACAAGGGATTCTTCAGCTTATTTTTAATCCTCTTTGTAGCCGCTGTGGGACTCCTTGCTGCAGATAAGATAGCTGTAATCATAAAGAAATACGGGGCTAAATTCATCCTTCTTGGATTTCTCATTACCTTTCTGGGAGCAGGAACTACATACCTTCTTACCATCCTCAGCGACGGCTCCAACCCCTATGAGGTATCGGGAGTATATACAGGAGCTCTTACCAGCTCTCCCGGTCTGGCTGCAGCTCTGGAGACTGCCAGAGACCACGCTGCCCAGTGGGCAGGAGAGTATGACAGCCTCACGGAACACGATAAAAACAGGATCCTCAGCATCGTAAGCCCTGGAAACCACCTCTCAGCCACCGAGGTAAAACACCTTGTTCCTGGTCAGGTAGATAGCCTCCTTGTAAATGCCGAGGCGGGAGTAGGAGTGGGGCATGCCATCGGCTATCCCTTCGGTGTACTCATTGTTATCCTGGCTATGAGACTCATCCCCAAGCTATTTAAGCTGGATATGGAGAAGGAGTATGAAACATTCAGAAGGGAAATGGCTGCAGCTGAGGAAGCTGGCGGAGTAACCCACATAGAGCCCGTTTCCTTTGACCTCATCGCCTTTGCTCTGGCATGTGCTGGGGGGTACACCTTTGGAATGCTCAAGGTAAATCTGGGGCCCCTTGGATACTTCAGCCTGGGATCCACTGGAGGGGTATTAATCATCTCTCTCATACTGGGATATATCGGAAGGATAGGATTTTTAAACTTCAGAATGGATAAAAAGATTCTTGGAACAATAAGAGAGGTAGGACTTGCTTTCTTCCTGGGAATAGTCGGGCTGAGATATGGGTTTGCAGTTATCGATTCCCTCACCGGTTCAGGTCTCTATCTGGCATTTGTTTCCACAGCAGTGGGAGTTGTCTCTATGATTATAGGATTTATCGTTGGAAAATATGTATTTAAGATCAACTGGATAATGCTCTCTGGAGCTATATGCGGAGGTATGACCTCCACTCCAGGGCTAGGTGTAGCCATCGACGCTGTGGGATCCGATGACCCTGCTGCTGGATACGGGGCTACCTACCCCTTTGCACTCTTTGGAATGGTGCTCTTCACTATCATACTTCACAAACTACCTATGTAAGAAGGAGGATTGAGATAATATGTTAAATAGCAGAATCAGAAGGAAGGATCTATTAAATAAAGTTATTGAAGCTGACAGGGCTGCAGAGCTTATCAAGCCCAATATGGTTATTGCTACCAGTGGTTTTACACCAGCTGGATATCCAAAGGCTGTACCCCTAGCTCTAGCTAAGAGGGTAGAGAAGACCGGTGAGGAGATGAAGTTAACTCTGATCACCGGGGCATCTGTAGGAGATGAGCTGGACGGAGCTCTTTCAAGGGTAGGAGCCATTGCCAAGCGTTATCCCTACCAGACAAACAAGGACCTCAGAAAGGGAATCAACAGCGGTAGTATCAGGTATCAGGATATGCACCTCTCCCACGTTCCCCAGATGATGAACTATGGATTCTTTGGGAAGGTGGATGTGGCAATAGTGGAGGCTATAGCCATAACTGAAGAGGGAGGAATCGTCCCATCAACATCTGTGGGAATATCTCCCCAGGCTGTTAAAAATGCAGATATGGTCATTGTCGAGGTAAATACAAACCAGCCCCTGGCTCTAGAGGGAGTTCACGATATCTATATGACCGAGAATCCTCCCCACAGGGATCCAATTCCTCTAAAGCACCCTGGAGACAGAATAGGTAAGCCCTATATAGAGTGTGATCCAGCTAAGATTGCAGCTATAGTACATTCAGACATCTCAGATAAAGTAAGACCCCTTGGAGCTATAGATGATAACTCCAAAATGATCTCCCAGCACATTATAAGCTTCCTTGAAAATGAGGTTAAGTGCGGAAGACTTCCGGAAAATCTGCTTCCTCTCCAGTCTGGAGTGGGATCTGTTGCAAATGCTGTTTTAGGAGGTCTTGTAGATTCCAAGTTCGAAAACCTAACCTGCTATACAGAGGTAATTCAGGATTCCATGTTTGACCTAATCGATGCAGGAAAGGTAACGGTGGCATCTGGAACCTCCTTTACCCCATCGGAAGCTGGACTGGAGAAGCTCCTGGGGAATATTGAACACTACAGCAAAC
>CAYSGC010000220.1:0-1869 GCA_964430145.1 uncultured Fusobacteriaceae bacterium
TCCAGTGACGGGCAGTGTCTTGGACCGTGGGTCTCTATTATTCCGCTGACTATTGGTGAGTGAGGAAGGAGTTCCCTTGCAACCTCTACCGTTTTAGGAGTTGTATAGGTAAGCCAAGTAGGTACTACAGAGTTCTCCTTCTTCTCTGTAAATAATGAGAAGTAGTTAGGGTGCTTCTCCCCGTGCATCTCCTTCATCCTACTGAAGTCTACACTTCTGGCATCTATTCTCGGAGGTGTTGCCGTCTGATATCTCTCCATGTGAACCCCATGCTTCTTAAGACTTTCAGATAGGTGCTCCGCCGAGCTCTCTCCCTGCCTTCCTGCCGGATACTTCACATCTCCTATTACTACTCTTCCCTGGAGGAATGTTCCCGTTGCAAGAACCACACTCTTGGCTCTGTACTCAATTCCAAGGGAAGATCTTACACCTGTTATATGTCCATCCTCAGTAATAATTTCATCTATAGTCTCCTGAATAATGTCCAGGTTCTCTGTTTTTTCTATGATCTCCTTCATACTAACCCTGTAGTGATACTTATCTGCCTGACCCCTTGTTATTCTGGCAGCTGGTCCCTTACTGGTATTCAGGTGCTTCAGCTGAAGGTTGTGCTTATCTGTATGTCTTCCAATCTCTCCCCCAAGAACATCTATCTCTGCCACTAGGTGGCTCTTTCCCGGTCCTCCGATGGAAGGGTTACACGACATCATCCCAATATTATCAAGGTAAAGGGTAAACATTACCGTCTTTTTTCCAAGTCTTGCTGCTGCCAGGGCTGCCTCACATCCTGCGTGGCCTCCTCCTACAACTACTACATCATAATTTTTATTCATCCTACTACTCCTTAAAATTATCATCAATATCTGAACCCGCCCAGAGATGGGAGTGATCCCTTTTTACCTTTGAACTTTTAATCTAGTATAACATAGATCTCATCTTCCTTACTAACACAACTCCATTATAATCTCCAGGATAACTTTCCATTTCCCTCTCTTCAAGGAAATATAACGATTACATATGTACATCAACATTAATAATATAACTCTTCTCATCTAAAACCACAGTAAATACTTTATTTCAAAGCAAATATTAGCTGAATGTTTTACTCTTCCTTCTCAGAGAAAAAGACTTTTAAATCCAATAAAAGCAGTTTTTATTTTTGTATATATACATGTTTTAAGCTTATAGTATCTATATCTATCCAGGGATTTTTAAACAAATTAAAAGAGTTGATCTCTCAACTCTTCTAAGGTCTAACACATAGGGTTACTTACCTACACAGAAGTTACTAAATACATGATCTAGAAGGTCTTCAGTAGATATTTCACCAGTTACTTCCCCCAGTGCGTCTGTAGCTTCTTTTAGATCTACAGCGATCAGGTCCATTGGAAGTCCCATATCTATTGTTTCAAATATATTTCTTATAGCATCATTGGTTTTTTCAAGTGCCGATTTATGTCTAACATTGGTAATAATAAGCTTCTGAGAGCTGTCCTCTACCTGTCCGCTTACTACAAACCTGTAGATCTCATCCTCCATATCGTCTATTCCGAGGTTTTCCTTGGCAGATATCTCTATCCACTTTCCTACCTTGGTAAGCTTGGATGTATCTATCTTCTTCTCTATATCTATCTTATTCATGATACCAATTACCTTATCGGCATTTATCTGATCATGAATCTTTATATCTTCATCTGAAAGCTCTCTGGATCCATCTACAACGAATAGTATAAGGTCAGCTTTGTCTATCATCTCCTTAGACTTCTCTACCCCTATATTCTCTACAAGATCCTCTGTCTTTCTTATTCCAGCTGTATCCACAAGTACCAGTGGGATTCCCTTTAGGTTTACAACCTCTTCGATCATATC
>CAYSGC010000220.1:1969-4499 GCA_964430145.1 uncultured Fusobacteriaceae bacterium
AGATCCATAACTGCCTCAGCCTGAGTAAGGTCAAGTCTTCCATTTAGGAATGCTCTTCTAGTGAACTCTCCCTGCTCTGCAATCCTTGCTCCGCTCTTTAATACAAGCTCCAGTGTCTTCTCTGTTATGAGGTAACCACCGTGACAGTTTATCTCGACTATATCTTCCTTGGTATATGTCTTAGGACCCTTCATTATGCTGACCATAACCTCATCTACTAAGGTATCACCGTCATAAATGTGTCCATAGTTGATACTAAAATTCCTAAGGTCCTCTATATTTTTTCCGGAGACTGGTTTAAATATCTTTCCTAGGATGACAAGAGCCTCATCACCGGACATTCTGACAATACCAATACCTCCCTCTCCTCTGGGAGTAGAGATAGCAGCAATTGTATCAAACATATTATCCTACCTTCTTCCTCTTAATAACAATATATCTCTTTGGATCTCTTCCCTCACTATAAGTGTCGAGTTCCTCATATTTATTTACAATTTCATGAATTATCTTTCTCTCTCTAGGTGGCATTGGGTTAAGCTTTATTGCTCTCTCAGATTTAAGAGCTTTCTCAGCCATTTTTCTAGCCAGATCTCTTAGAGTGTTGGCTCTCTTTTCCTTGAATCCCTCTACATCTATCTCAACCTTAACATTTTTAATAAGGCTGTTCAGAAGATATTCAAATGAGTTAAGGGTCTTTCCCTTCTTCCCTATGATGATTCCATTGTCCTCACCATATAGGTTAAGTAGTACAAAGTGATCACTTGCTTTTAATACCTCCATCTGAAGGTTTAATCCCATGTAATCCAGTAGCTCCTTTGCCTTTGACACAACTAGATACTCTGCTTCAGATTCCTCTCTAAGCTCAATCTTATAAACTCCCTCTTTCTTGAATAGTCCAAAAAATGATGAGCTTGGCTTAGATACCTCTTCTACGTTTAATACCTGGTTTTCCTCAGCTTCATATATCTTAAGAGCTCTCTGTAATGCTTCGTCTTGAGTCATAGCTTTAATTTCTACTATATTCCCCATTACGCTTCATCTCCTCTTTTCATAATAAAATACTGTTGTAAAAGTCCTGCCGCACTCGATGTTAACCAGTATACCTGTAGTCCAGCTGGCATCCTATATGAGATAAATATCATCATTACTGGGAATATGTACATCATATTCTTAGTCTGAGGATTTGATTCCGATCCCATAACCTTCTGCTGAATAAAGGCAACTAGACCATTTAGTAGTGGAAGGATATATAGTGGATCTGGATCTGCAAGTTTTAACCATAGGAATGTCGGATTATTTTCTAGGAATCCTCCTACCTCAGCTGCTTTTCTTAATACTCCAAATAGAGCAAAAAGTATTGGCATTTGAAGTAATAGAGGTAAACATCCCCCTGCAGGGTTTACTTTATGTTTTTGGTATAGTTCCATTGTTTTCTGATTCATTGTTTGTGGATCATTTTTGTATTGTTCCTTTATCTTTTCCAACTCAGGCTGAACTTTCTTCATACCTTTCATGGATTTATCTTGTTTTAATGTTAGAGGAAGAAGTATAACTTTTATTAAAATTGTAACCCCTATTATAGCTAGTCCATAGTTTCCTAGCACTCCATACATTATTTTTATTGATTCTTCTAAAATAGTCTCTATTGGCTTCAAAATTCCACTCATTAATTTAAGTCCCCCTTGCTGTTTTTCTTTTTAGGCGGCACAGGATCCCAGCCTCCCTCATGAAAGGGATGACACTTTAATATCCTTTTTATTCCTAAATACAGCCCAATAATAGTACCATGATCTTCAATTGCTTGATAAGTATAGTGAGAACATGTAGGATAAAACCTGCAGTTTCTCCCCAATAATTTAGATATAAATTTCTGATAAAAACTAATAAACCCTAATATTAGAAACTTCATCTACAATAACCCTAATCTTCTAAAGATTTTATCTAGGTCCCTACTAAGTTTTTCTAATTTTAGAGTTTTAAATTCGTTACCAGCATTTCTTTTGGCTATGAATACAATATCATATCCTTGTTTAGTCAAGGAGTCTTTCCCTCTATAATATTCTCTAAAAAGTCTTTTTAACCTGTTTCTACATACAGCATTTCCAGTTTTCTTACTGACAACATATCCACACCTATTTTGCTCCAGGTTATTTTTCATTATATACACAAGGGCATAATACCCAAAAGCTTTTTTTCCTATCTTATAGATCTTTTGGAATTCCTCATTTTTTTTGAGATTTTGCATAAAAAACTCCCCTATAATCTTTAAAAACCCGGTGAGTGTAAGCACCGGGTTTTATGCTGATAATGCTGATCTTCCTTTTGCTCTTCTCTTCTTAAGCACAGTTCTTCCAGCTTTAGTCTTCATTCTAGCTCTGAATCCGTGGTTCTTCTTTCTCTTTCTTACGTTTGGTTGGTAAGTTCTCTTAGATGCCATTTTGTCACCTCCTAAAAAATTCTTTATTACAGATAAATATTCTAGTGGATAATTGTGTTTTTGTCAAGCATTTATTCTTAACATAAAAACCTG
>CAYSGC010000221.1:0-4421 GCA_964430145.1 uncultured Fusobacteriaceae bacterium
TATCAGGGTTAATAACTTTTTCATCTTAAACTCTCCTTATTATAAAATTTACGCAGAAAGATACCTCCTGCGCTTATTACCTCTTCAGCTGCTCAGTCTCTATTTATACAGATCTGTAGAAAGATACCTTTCTCCTCCATCTGGGGATATGGTAAGGACCTTTTTACCCTCGCCGAGCTTCTTGGCCACTCTTATAGCTGCAGCTATATTGGCTCCAGAGGATATTCCCAGAAGAAGTCCCTCCTTGGCTGCTGTATCTCTGGCTCCTTGAAAGGCCTCGCTATCCTCCACCCTCATCACTTCATCTATGACATCCATCTCCAGTATCTCTGGAATAAACCCTGCTCCTATCCCCTGGATAGTATGCTTCCCTGGTCTCCCCCCAGAGAGAACAGGGGACCCTGCAGGTTCCACAGCATAGACCTCTATATCCGACTCCTCCTTGAGCTTTCTTCCCACTCCGGTTATTGTTCCCCCAGTGCCTACCCCCGCTACAAAAGCATCCAGATCGGGCAGATCCTCAAGAATTTCAAGAGCTGTAGTTTCATAGTGCTTGCCTGGATTAGCTTTATTTATAAACTGCTGAGGCACAAAGGAACCCTCTGTTTCTCTTGAGAGTTCATCCGCCCTCTCTATGGCTCCCTTCATTCCCAGCGCTCCCTCTGTAAGCACAATCTCTGCCCCATAGGCTTTTAGTATCCCTCTTCTCTCTATACTCATGGTATCGGGCATGACTATTATCACCCTGTACCCCTTAAGCCTTCCAATGAGGGCCATAGCAATCCCCGTATTCCCGCTGGTAGGTTCGATGATTACAGAGCCCTCCTTAAGGACCTCCTTCCTTTCAGCCTCCTCTATCATTCCCAGGGCAGCTCTGTCCTTTATGCTTCCTCCGGGATTTTTTCCCTCAAGTTTGATATAGAGCTGGGCCATCCCCTCCTCCTCGAGGTTTTTAAGCCTTACTATAGGTGTTCTTCCTATTAGTTCCAGTGCATCTTCATAGATCATAGGTTCCTCCCCTTTTATGTCATCGTATACTCCGTCTAAATACTGTTTTTTCTAGGAAACCTTCCCTAAAAATGCCTCTATCCTCTTATTTTTAGGGGATCCCAGTATCTCCTCTGGAGTTCCTTCATCCACAATGACTCCATCCTCCATAAAGACAACCCTGTGGGAAACCTCTCTGGCAAACTTCATCTCATGGGTTACAATTATCATGCTTCTTCCCTCTTCTGCCAGGCTCTTAATGAGCTCCAGCACATCTCCCACAAGCTCTGGATCAAGGGCTGATGTGGGCTCATCAAAGAGTATTAGGTCTGTTTCCAGGGCCATGGCACGGCCTATTCCCACCCTCTGCTGCTGTCCTCCGCTGAGCTGACTAGGATATGAATCCTCCTTTCCCTCCAGTCCTATCCTCTTCATTATCCTTCTTGCCCTGTCCATAGCCTCCCTCTCATCTATCTTCTTTACCACTATGAGAGCTTCAGCTATATTTTCCAGGGCAGTCTTATTCTTAAAGAGGTTATAGTTCTGAAAGATCATAGAGCTTTTTCTTCTGAACTCCACTATCTCTCTTTTATTGACAGAGAAGGTATCTATAACCCTGTCCCCTATGAAAACCCTTCCCTTAGTGGGACCTTCCAGATAGTTCAGGCACCTGAGAAAGGTTGACTTACCACTTCCAGACGGCCCTATTATAGTGACTACCTCCCCCCTTTTAAGCTGGAAGTTTATATCCTTTAATACCTCTAGATCTCCATAATTTTTGTATAATCCATCTACCTTTAACATCCTTACTCCTTTGCTCATACGCTCTTCCCAGTCTTCCTTCCAGATATTTTTGAACCCTTTCCAGTACAGCTACCATAACCCAGTAGAATATCGATACTGTAAGATAACTCTCTAAAAACCTGTAGGAACTCGCCGCTTCCAGCTGTGTCTTTGCCATTATCTCAGCAAGTCCCAGGGTAAATGCCAGAGAGGATGACTTAAGCATATCTATGGAGGTATTTACAAGGGATGGAACTGCCACCCTTATTGCCTGGGGTATGACTATTCTCTTCATCACCTGTAAATTGGTCATCCCCACAGATAACCCAGCCTCTGTCTGTCCCTTATCCACAGAAGCCAGAGCTCCCCTTATAGTCTCAGCCATGTAGGCAGAGAAGTGGAGGCTCAGCCCCAGGACAGCAGCACCGAAGGCCGTCATCTCTATAAAGACCGGAAATATCTGAGGAAGCCCGTAGTACAGAAGAAAGAGCTGTACCAGTAGGGGTGTTCCCCTGAAAAATGATATATATATCCCTGTCATCTCATTTAAACCCCTTACCTTGAAGTGCCTTATCAAGGCTATCATTACTGAGAGAGTCAGAGCCGTAATGGCAGATATGAGACTCAGCTTCAAAGTCATTCCCAGTGCATTAAACAGTATGGGAAGTAGATCGATCATTGCTTGAATTTTAAAGTTCATCTAATTCTCCTTCTGAGGAACCTACCTTGAAGTTATATCCATTCCAAAGTACTTATTGGAGATAGCTTCCAGGGTTCCGTCCTCCCTCATACCCTTCAGAGCACCGTTAACCTCTTGGATTAAACCTGTGTTTTCATCGGTATCTACAAATGGGAATGCGTTTTCAATATACTTCACTGGTTTTCCAGCCAGTTCAATCTGAAGGTCGTTCTTCTTTATGAGCTCTATAATTGAAACCTTATCCATCATAAAGGCATCTGCTCTTCCCATCTCCACATCCTTTACCATATTTCCGCTGTCGTAGTTTATTATCTCAAACTCAACCTCTTCAGCTACCTTTCTTATAACCTCTTCATAGTTGGTTCCCACCTGTACAGCTACCCTCTTTCCTGCAAGATCCTCTACTCCATTTATGTTATCAGGATTCCCCGCAGCCACAAAGAGCTGGGCTCCAGAGTAAACATATGGATCTGAAAATCTATACTTTTCCCTTCTCTTTTCCGTTATAGTTATTTGATTGGAGATGGTATCCAGCTTTCCAGTATCCAGCATTCCGAATAGCCCGCTGAACTTAGCTGTCTTAAACTCTACGTCCCGTCCCAGTCTATTTCCTATCTCCTTCCATACCTCGATATCAAACCCCTTGAGCTCATCATTTTCAGTATATGTAAATGGGTAGTATCCTCCTGAAGTACCCACCCTTATGATATCCTTCTTAGGTGCTTCCTTTCCACACCCTATGAATAACGCCCCTAACAATATTCCTAGTAATAAAACCCCTATCTTTTTCATAACTTCCTCCTTTTATATATAGTAAAAATCAGCCCCACTCTCATAGTGCTTGTTTTTTAAATCCTCTAAACTTATCCCTTCCGTTATCTCCCTTATGCTTTCCTCTATTCTCTTCCATACCTCTTTTTCCAGTGTATACTCTATATCCCCAGGTTCACAGCTGCTGTCCGAGGTCTCATGGGTATCTTCAAGAGCTCTCAGGACATCTGCAACACTTATATCCTTGGAGGATCTTGCCAGAAGATATCCCCCCTGGGCTCCCTTGATACTCACTATTACCTCTGCCTTTTTCAGGGCTGAAAATATCTGCTCCAGATATCTTTTGGAAATATCTTCACTTTCAGAGATCTCCTTAACAGTAAATTTCTTTTGGGGACTACAGGCCATACATACTAAAGCTCTCAGACCATATCTGCTCCTCATACTTATTGTCATCATCTTCCTCCATTTTTAAAGTACACTTAATACGTAGGAATTAAGTATTTATTATATTGAGATACTAACATAACTTATAGATCCAGTCAATAAACATTCTTTATTAAATCGATAGACTTTTTTTGAAGCTTTTTTTTATTGGTATATCATTAAAAAATTAAATAAGGATACATAGTTTCAGAAAGTTTTAACCATTCCTATACTTAAAACATCTATTCCTTGTGGTTTTAATTCCTTTAGAAAACTACACTCAATTAAACATAAAATTCAACTTTAAAAATAAAGGTAATATCCGGCATACAAAATATAATAACTATAGGAGGTAGTACCCATGAAAATATTTTTTATGTTCCTTCTTACAGCCACACTTATTTTTGGAATGGAAGAGAGTGAAAACAATAAATACCTTATCCGTGTCCTATATGGTAAGGCGTCCTACTCCAGTTTCAGGGATCTGGTTTCCTTTCAGGAATCCACAAGGGATGAGCAGAGGGGAACCCTTATAGGTATTCAGTTTGAAAACTACCTGGCAAGGGATATATGGAATGGTTCCGGAGACCTTACCTACTTCTCCAGCTTTATCTATCACAGGCAGGATATCAAGGTGGAGGACGGAAAGTATACAGAACCCAAGGAGCTCTCCGGTAAGGATACCTACCAGTTAAATGGAGGTATCAAGGTCTACTGGAAGAACTTCCCCTGGAGCAGATATGTGAGGACCAGG
>CAYSGC010000222.1:0-4401 GCA_964430145.1 uncultured Fusobacteriaceae bacterium
ACTCCCTGGTAACCAGAAGAAGATAGGCCTCACTGAATAATAAAAGAAAGCTTTTTATAACTAAAAAAGAGCTGACTTAGGTCAGCTCTTTCTCTTAAGTTCTTAGAAGTTTACCTTCTCACCGTAGTAAACAGCTTTAAATAGTTCCTTCATCTCCTCCACAGAGATATCTCTTGGGTTTGTACCTGTACATGGATCTGCTACTGAAGTTCTAGCGATCTCATCTAAGTTTGCCAGGAAGAACTCCTCCTCTACTCCAAACTCCTTTAGAGAGTGAGGCATATTCATCTGTGTTCTCAGATCCTTAATTAGGTTTACCAGTGATTCTACCAGTTCACCCTCTGTACTACCTGCCAGACCGATGTTCTTAGCTGCGGATGCGTACTGTGCTCCTGCTACCTTTGCGTTGAACTCAATTGCGTATGAAAGGTAGATTGCATTTGCCAGTCCGTGGGCTATATCAAGAACCTTTCCAGTCTTATGAGCCATAGAGTGAACTATTCCAAGAATTGCGTTGGAGAATGACATTCCTGCAAGGTTCTGGGCAATGTGCATATCCTTTCTGGCCTGATCCTCACCGTTGTATGATTTAACCAGAGTCTCAGCGATCATCTCTATTGATTTCATAGCCAGGGCATCTGTAAATGGATTTCTTACCTTTGAAACATATGCTTCCAGGGCATGAGTCAGTGCATCCATTCCTGTGTTTGCCACAAGTCCCTTAGGCATTGTTTGAACCAGGTTTGTATCTACAATCGCCACATCTGGAGTGATGTTATAGTCAGCAATTGGATATTTGATGTTAGTTTCATTGTCTGTTATTACAGCAAAGGATGTTACCTCTGTTGCTGTTCCGCTTGTTGTAGGTATTGCAATGAACTTAGCTTTATTTCTTAGCTCTGGCAGGTTAAATGGCTTTGCAGCCTCCTCAAATGTAAATGTTGGGTGCTCATAGAATATCCACATAGCTTTAGCAGCATCTATTGGTGATCCTCCGCCGATTCCGATGATTGTATCTGGCTGAAACTTATTCATAGCCTCTACACCCTTCATAACTGTAGCTACTGAAGGATCATTTTCCACTCCTACAAAGAGCTCAGATTCAATTCCAGCTTCCCTTAGGTATTCAACTGCTCTAGGGGCTGTCCCGTCCTTGATCAGTCTCTCTGAACCGATAACGATCATAGCCTTGCTTCCCTTAATTGTTTTTAAATGTGATAGTGCATCCTCTCCGAAGTATAGATCTCTTGGTATTGTAAATCTTTGCATCTTGTACCTCCATATATAAATTAATTTTTTTAATAACCTGCCTCTCGACTACCTAACCATTATAAAACACAAACTAAGATCCGTCAATAATTTTTGTTCTGTATGAAAACACTTTGTTTTATATTTGTTATCAGATGTGGTAAGATCTTATCAGATCTGATAAGGTCCTCTCATATCCGATAAGAAATTTTTTTAATTTTTTTACTCCTACCATGGTAGATTAGATAAAAAATGAAAGTTGACGACAATAATCTGTATTAAAAAAAGGAGCTTTCAGCTCCCTATCTTCCCATTATCGACACTACTTAATTTCTTCCATGACCTCCGCCTGTCCTGCCACCTTACCGCAGATACCTTCTCCAGTAGCAGTAAATACTTTTTTCAATTCCTACCAACCACTGTTTCTTATATGTTAAGAGCAGTACTTTACTCTTTTTAATATCTTTGATTTTTTCTCATTACTACCCCAATCCCTAATTGCCTGAGCTCCCACCTTTCTCCCTCTCTCAGAATATGGATATCGTATAGCTGCTGATCTGAAAATCTTCCGTGCTTCTCATACTTATCTATAATATCTATCCTTCTCATATGGTAGTCTATCTCCGACCTACTATTTTCTATTGTTACAGCATAGTACTCCGATTGAAACTCCGGATAATCATTGTAATAACCCTCTAAGGATATAAGCACTGTAAGGGCAGTAAGGAGCATTAATATAAGCCTCATCCTTTCTTCCTCTCCTTCTCTATCAATTCATTCATAATCCTAATTATAGCACCTGTACCCGGCGTAACCTTTATAAAGCTTTTAGTTCTATGTATCTTTCTCAATATTAAAAGGAGACCTCTGGTTGAAAGGTCTCCTTTCTTTTACTTTAATATAACCAAAGAATTATTTAGCTTCTCTGGGCTTTAACACCCATATAAGGAGATTGGTCAATACTATCCCCACTAGAGTGGCCAGCAGAAACCCGCCCCTCTTATCTATAAAGGGAAGCATAATAAGACCCCCGTGGGGTACACGGCTCCCTACCTTGAGATAGGCCGCTATCATTGCCGCCCCAGCTGTTCCCATCATACTGGAAAAAATTAATTTTATGGGATTTCCTACCAGGAGGGGGATCGCTCCCTCGGTAATGCCACTTACTCCCAGGATAAGGGCAATGGCCACCGATTCATCCCCAGACTCATCCCCTCTGTTTAAATACTTATAGAGAGCCATGGATAGTGGAGGGACTGCTATTGCAGTTGTCACCACTCCCATTATATCCGTTCTCCCTGCACTGAGAAGGTTTACCCCAAAAAAGTATGCCACCTTATTTATAGGTCCTCCCATATCTGTGGATATCATCACTCCCAGTATGCCTGCAAGGATAATTATACTCCCCTCACTAGCTCTCTCTAAAAGACCCATGCTGCCGTCAAAGAGCTTGACCAGGGGAAGGGAGGAGAGAAATAGTATCAGCCCTGTTGTTATTGTTATTAACATAGGGGAAAAAAATATTGTCATAAAGGGTTTCCAGGCCAGGGGCAGGTCCAGGGTCTCCAGCTTATTACTGAAAAATCCCACCAGACCTCCTGCAAGAAGGCCCCCTACCATCCCCATCCCCAGGGAGCCGGAGTAGTAACCTACCACTGCAGCAGGGACCATAGAGGATACTCCTCCCATGGAATACACTACAAATATAGAGAGCATTGCAGGGAGAAGCTCAAAGGCTCCCCCTCCAAGCTTCCCAAATACCTCAACATCTGTACCTATATATAGAGCACTACACACTCCTCCAATAATTGCCAGAGGTATTATCCTGGTAAAGACCTCCAGCAGCCCCTTCTTCAATATCATCCCTCTACTCTTCATCTCTCCCCCAATGTTTTCAAGCTTTTAGATTAATATACCACTAAAAACCATATAGCGCAATGGAGGATAGGTCCGCACCTTTACTTCTAAAGGCTGACTTCCTGCTTTCTCGCCTTCAATACCGAGGTAATGGTAGCTGTTACAAGAGATCCCACTACTATGGCAACTACAAAGAAGATCTTGTTGTCCACTACCGGAAGAACTATAATTCCTCCATGGGGAGCATGGTCTGCTACTCCGCCAATGGCTGCAATAACTGCTCCTATCCCGGCACCAATCATATTGGCAGGTATTACCCTTAGAGGATCTGCTGCGGCAAATGGTATTGCACCCTCGGTAATTCCGATACATCCCATGGCAAGAGCTGCCTTACCAGCCTCCCTCTCATCCTTTTCAAACTTTTTAGGAGCCATAAGTGTTGCAATCCCCATTCCAATTGGCGGCACACATATAGCCACTGCTATAGGTCCCATTACCGTAGATACTCCCTGGCTGATCATGCTGGCACCGAAAAGGAATGCTACCTTATTTACCGGTCCTCCCATGTCAAAGGCTATCATAAGTCCAAGGATTAGAGCCAGTCCTATAGATCCCTGCTCCATATTTTGAAGAGCTGAGGTCATAGCCTCCATTACTCCGCTGATAGGTGTACCTATTATCCCCATGATAAGCCCAACAAGACACGTTGAAACAAGAGGGATTACAAAGATCGGCATTATCGCCTGAAGAGTTTCCGGAACCTTCCAGCTCTTTACCCACTTAGCTATATATCCCGCTGCAAAACCAGCTGCTATTCCTCCCAGAAACCCTGCTCCCAGCTTATTGGCAAGAGCTCCTCCCACAAGTCCAGGAGCCAGTCCAGGCCTGTCAGCTATACTTACAGCTATATACCCTGCAAGGATAGGTACCATGAGTCCAAAAGCCTCTACTCCAAGGTCCAGCATCTGTTTAAAGAATGGGTTGGTCACATCAGCTCCCTCTCCGGCCTTTACACCAGAGAGTGCTATTGAAAGGGCTATAAGCACTCCTCCGCAGACCACAAGGGGAAGCATGTGGGATACCCCGTTCATCAGGTGCTTGTATACTCCCTTCTTTCCGTCAGTCTTTGATACAGTCTCTACACTTGCCTTGCCTCCCTGATAGATGGGAGACTCCATACTCTTTTCTATAAGCTCCTTGGGCTTACTGATTGCCTCCTTTACAGATGTCTGTATAAGGGGTTTACCATTAAACCTTTCCATCTCTATCTTCTTATCTGCAGCTACAATAACTCCC
>CAYSGC010000223.1:0-4376 GCA_964430145.1 uncultured Fusobacteriaceae bacterium
CTCAGTACCTCAGTCATTATCCAGTTAGCTGTAGTCTTAGGATTGTTGGATGCCTTAACTGCTGCTTCATAGTAGTCAGCAAGCTCGATCTCCTCACAAAGGATAGCAGCATCTGTTGTAGAAAGCTTGTAATCTCTTCCAAATCTTGCCATCTTATCTACCTTGGATTCAGGCATAGTCTCTCTTATAGCTTCGATCTGCTCATCTGAGATAACAAGTCTTACAAGGTCTGGCTCTGGGAAGAATCTGTAGTCCATAGCCTCCTCCTTGCTTCTCATTACTCTGGTAACCTGAACTTCATCGTCCCAAAGTCTTGTCTCTTGATCGATACTACCGCCCTCTTCGATTGTCTCTATCTGTCTTCCAATCTCATAGTCGATGGCTCTTGCTACAGCCTTGAAGGAGTTCAGGTTTTTAACCTCTACCCTTGTTCCAAACTTCTCCTCTCCCTTAGGTCTTACTGAGATGTTGGCGTCACATCTAAGGGATCCAAGTTCCATAGATACATCTGAGATCTCAGTATACTTTATCGCATCCTTAAGAAGGTTTAGGTACTCATAGGCCTCCTCAGAGGATCTCATATCTGGATCGGATACAATCTCAATTAGAGGCATGGAAGCTCTGTTGTAGTTAATAAAGGACTCATTCCCTGCGTGCATGGATTTACCAGTATCCTCCTCTATCTGGATCTTAGTAATCCCAACCTTTCTTTCCTTTCCAGATTTAAGTGTTACATCTATGTGACCGTGCTCAGCGTATGGGTGATCAAACTGAGTAATCTGATATCCCTTTGTCAGGTCTGGATAGAAGTAGTTCTTTCTGTCAAATCTGCTTACCTTGTTTATATCACAGTTAAGGGCAAGAGCAGCCTTTATTGCATACTCTACAACCTTTTCATTTAACTTTGGTAGTGCTCCTGGGTGCCCAAGACATATAGGGCATGTATGTGTATTAATTGGTGAGTTGTCGTAGTCTGCACTACATCCACACCATACTTTAGTTCCTGTATTTAGCTGTAAGTGAACCTCTAGTCCAATTACCGATTCCCATTCTCTTGCCATTTTCTTCCTCCATTCCTCTCTTTAGTAAGTTTCTGGGAGCTTCCACTCTCCACGTACTCTTTCAAATGCATCTCCAGCTCTTAGTATATCAGCTTCTCCAAAGGCTTTACCAATTAGCTGTACCCCTACTGGCATACCCTCTGCAAGTCCTGCTGGGACAGAGATTCCTGGAAGTCCTGCCAGGTTTGCACTGATTGTGAAGATGTCCTCTAAGTATAGCTCGATTGGAGTCTTTTTGTCGTCTAGTCTGAAGGCTACACCTGGTGCTGTTGGCGCCAGGATCATATCAACTTGCTCAAAGGCCTTTTCAAAGTCCTCCTTGATAAGTCTTCTTACCTGCTGTGCTTTTCTATAGTATGCATCGTAGAATCCTGCACTCAGTACATAGGTACCTATCATGATTCTTCTCTTTACTTCATCTCCAAAACCTTCACTTCTGGATTTGATGTATAGGTCGTCTACTCCGTTAATGTCTGCAGCTCTGTGACCGTATCTCACTCCGTCAAATCTTGCAAGGTTTGAACTTGCCTCTGCTGGAGCCAGGATATAGTATACAGATACTGCATACTTAGTGTGAGGAAGGCTGATGTCTACAATCTCTGCTCCCATCTCTCTGTACTTCTCTATAGTATCATCTATTACCTTCTTTACCTCTGGCTTGATTCCCTCTATGAAGTACTCCTTAGGTACACCAATCTTCATACCCTTTACATCTCCAGTAAGAGCCTCTGTATAGTCTGGTACTTCTACGTCCTCTAAAGTAGAATCGTAGTTATCCATTCCTGCGATTACATTCATAGTAAGAGCTGCATCCTTTACAGTCTTTGTAAATGGTCCTATCTGGTCTAGAGATGAGGCAAAGGCCATGATCCCGTATCTAGATACCCTTCCATATGTAGGCTTAAGTCCGACTATACCACAGTATGAAGCCGGCTGTCTGATAGATCCCCCTGTATCCGATCCAAGGGCCATGAATACCTGAGAAGCTGCCACCGCTGAAGCTGATCCTCCCGATGATCCTCCTGGTACCCTCGTAGTGTCCCAAGGGTTTTTAGTCTCCTTAAAGCAAGATGTCTTTGTGGAAGATCCCATGGCAAACTCATCCATGTTAGTCTTACCGATGATGATAGCATCTGCTTCCTTTAGCTTAGTTACCACTGTGGCATCGTAGATCCCCTCATATCCCTCTAGGATCTTAGAGCAAGAGGAAGACGGGTCTCCGTAGGATACCATATTATCCTTAAGGGCTACAGGCACCCCTGCAAGGGCTCCTACCTTTTCTCCCTTGGCAATCTTTTCATCAACTGCTGCTGCTGCCTCAAGTGCCTTCTCCCTATTCAGAGATACAAAACTTCCTATCTTATCGTCTGTTGCTTCTATTCTATCGAAAATTGCCTTTACTACGTCTACTGATTTTACTTCACCAGCAAGAATCTTCTCTCTCACCTCAAAAGCAGTAAGGTCGTAAATCTTATCCATTTCTGTTCCTCCCACGCTTACTAGTTATTTTGTCTTTACCGTCCAGCCTCTAAAATCGCCGGCACCTTTTTACTTTTAGGATTCTACTCTCCCACTACCTTTGGTACGATTAGTGCACCGTCAGCTGTTTCAGGAGCATTTCTCATAGCTTCCTCCACAGTTAGAGACTTTCTTACCTCATCTGCTCTAAGTCTGTTTATTCCGTCGTGTACAGAGATTAGAGGCTCTACCCCCTCTGTATCCACTTCATTTAACACTTCTACATATCCCAATATATCATTAAGTTGTTGCTGGAATTCACCAATCTCTTCCTCTTTAAACTTTAATCTTGCAAGTTCAGCTACCTTTAGTACTTCCTCTCTTGTTAAAGACATGTCTACCTCCTCTGTGATTATCTATATAAAATGTAATTTTTTATCTCTCAGATCTTTCTCCTACAGGCTGTAGAGGTATCTTACCTCTTCATCGGTAAGCTCTCTGTACTGCCCCTCTGCAAGGTCTCTTATACCTAATTTACCGATCTTTTCCCTCTTAAGGTCGTATACAGGGTGCCCCACAGCACCACACATCCTTCTGATCTGTCTGTTTCTTCCCTCTCTTATCTCAATAATAAGACTTGTGGATCTCGGGCTGCTCTTAACAACCTTTACCTTAGCTGGAAGAGTTTTTCCGTCCTCTAGCTCCACTCCCTCTGCAAGTTTTTTAAGGGAGGTATCTTCCATCTCTCCCTTTACTACCACAAAGTAGGATTTATACACTGTGGATCTCGGATGGATTATCCTGTTAAAGAGTTCTCCGTCGTTTGTCAGAAGGATTAGACCAGTGGTATCAAAGTCAAGTCTTCCGATGGGATAGATCCTCTGCTTGGTGTCTATCATATCCACCACAGTTTTTCTTCCCCTGTCATCCTTGGCTGCACTGATTACTCCCTTGGGCTTATTGAGAATATAGTAAACCTTCTTCTCCTGGGAGGTCTCTACAACCTTCCCCCTTACCTCTATCTCATCCTCAGCCGATACCTTCATTCCGCTTGTAGCCGGCTCTCCATTTACTTTTATAAGGCCCTCATCTACAAGCCTGTCTACCTCTCTTCTGGATGCAACACCCAGGGAGGAGAGGTATTTATTTATCCTCATCTTTTCCGTCAATTCTCTCTCTCACCTCTCTATAGTTGGGAAGTTCTTCCACACTCTCTATTCCCATATATGCAAGGAAGGTATCCGTTACCTCATATAGGTTGGGTCTTCCGATTCCCTCCCTCTTACCACATATGGCAATAAGCTTCTTCTCCTCTAGGGAGTTCATAACTCCGTCTACAGCTACTCCCCTTATATCCTCTATATCTCCCTTGGTTACAGGCTGCCTGTAAGCTATTATGGACAGGGTTTCCATGGCTGCTGCCGACAGCTTTTTAGGTCTGCTCTCCTGGTTGAAGAAGCAGTGTACCGTTTCGCCGCTCTTGGGATTGGTGGCCAGATATACCCTTCCACCCTTTATATAGAGATTTATTCCCCTGTCTCTCATCTCCTCCCTTATATCGAAGAGGATATCCTTAATGGTATCCATCCCCCTCTTAAAGTACTTGGAGAGCTCCTCTATCTGAAGGTCGTCCCCAGAAAGAAGGAGTATGGCTTCTATATCTCTTTTCATTATCTCTCTGTTTTTGACCGCTTTTGTCTCTGGAATCTCTATCTGCTCCAGGTTTTCCAGCGGTTCAAAGGATCTGTCCTGTTCTATCATCTGCTACTCTATCCCCCTAAAGTAATTTGTTATTAAGTAGGAGAATATCAAATCTCCATATATCCCTGCCTCATTCTTTTCATTGGGATACATTCG
>CAYSGC010000224.1:0-4354 GCA_964430145.1 uncultured Fusobacteriaceae bacterium
ATACATGTTTCAGCATAGTAGTAGTAAGCCATCAAGGTTGTAAAGGCAAAGAGGAAGAGGGCAATTGCCACAAATTTACTACCAAAACCAGGAATGAGGGAGTCGACAGCTATCTGAGTATATGCAGGACCATATTCAACTCCTGGAATATTTTCAACGATAAAGTTACCGGCCTTATCCTGGACGTTGTATGCCCCTGTAAGGAGGATCATAAATCCCGTAGCACTACATACAAAGAGGGTGTCTACATATACTGAGAAAGCCTGAACCAGACCCTGCTTAGCAGGATGGGAAACCTCTGCAGCACCGGCTGCCATAGGACCAGTACCCTGTCCAGCTTCGTTGGAGTAGATACCACGCTTAACACCCCATGAAATAGCCATACCTATTATACCACCAAAGGCTGCATCTACACCAAAGGCACTCTTGAAGATAAGAGCGATAACAGCTGGAAGCTGGTTGATATTGATGACGATTATCACAAGGGAAAGAAGAATATAGGCACCTGCCATAAATGGTACTAATATCTCAGCTGCCTTACCCATACGGTGAACTCCACCGAAGATGATGGTAGCTAGAAGGATAACGATGACAGCACCTGTAATATATGGGCTGAGGCCAAAGGCTGTTTCCACACTGGTAGCTATACTATTGGACTGAACTCCAGGAAGGAAGAATCCCATTGCCACTACCGATGAAACGGCAAAGAGTACAGCATACCACTTCATTCCCAGCCCCTTTTCGATGTAGTAGGATGGTCCCCCACGGTAGAGGTTGTCTATCTCTACCTTGTATATCTGGGCCAGAGCTGCTTCAATAAAAGCTGAACCTGCTCCCAGGAATGCAATGGTCCACATCCAGAAGAGGGCTCCAGGACCACCTAGAGCAATAGCTGTTGCCACCCCTGCAATATTACCGGTACCTACCCGCCCAGAAACTGCAAGGGCAAAGGCCTGGAATGAGGAAACCCCTTGTTCCGATTCTTGTCCGCCAAATAGAAGTTTAACCATTTCCTTTAGGTGACGAACCTGCATAAACCGCGTGGCAAAGGTAAAGTAAAGTCCCGTTGCCAGAAGCAGATAAACCAGCACCGGGCTCCAGATAAGATTGTTAAGAAAACCAATAAACTGACCCATAAAATACCCTCCTTAATTATCAAATATAGTGTTTCTATCTTGTGTGTACTTCCCATACACTTATAGCCTTGCCGGCTATAACAATGGAACGAAATAGAGCGGATCTTCCAGTTGTTGTTCAGTTATCAAATGTTCTGTGCTCCACAATACAACTATACCAGCATTTGGTAAATTTCTTTTTTTTTAATTATTTTGAGGAATTTATATGAGCCTTAAGACTAATTTTGCCCCTGGAGGCGGTTTAGGATCTGAGGAGGGATAGAAGGTATCCTGAGATTTTACTTGAAAAGTATAGGTAGATACTCAGACCGGCACCATATACCAGTTGTTTTGAACGGAGAAACTTAAAATTTATGTAGGAGTGGAAGTTGATTTGCGGTAATTAAAGGTAAGAAGATATTGCAGAGGTGGGCAAGCTCATATCTGGAAGGGAATTAAATGTTTGAGCAAACTATGCTTTATTATGATAGAGAATAATAAAAGGAGGAGTAACTATGACGAAACCGCAAAATTCTAAAAGCTGGGATGTTACTGAGGGGAACCGCCATGAACAATGGAACAGAGACGATGAGGGAGGCAAAGACAATCAAAAGTTCATACACTGTGAAAGTCAGGAGGAGATCATAGTTCACTATGCTGGAGATAAGGTATATATCGAGAGGTATAAGCCAGGGGACCTCACCTTCTACCACGGAACTATCTCGGTAAATGGCCGGTCAATCTCTGGAATATACCTAACAGCCAGCGGTCCTGTAAGGGAGGGTAAGTGGCATGCTCAGATGAACTTTTAGGAGAAGCTCAGATGATTCACGGGTATTGTTGTAAAAAAACATATAAAAACCGGAGGCTACCCTCCGGTTTTTAGTTTGTTCAGGGAATTAATCTGAGCTCCTGAGCAGGGATTCCCCTTAGTAGGGGTGGGATTTCTTGTCGATATAATGGAGTAGAAGGTTGTCGGTAGATTTAAGACGTCGTGAAAGCTCCCTGGCAATATTCAGGATTAGCAGGGTAAAGATATCGCTGTCGGTCTTATAGAGGTCTAAGAGTGACTTTTTCGGAATTACAGCCAGATCTACATCCCCTATAGCTACTGCTGAAAGGGTGTGGGGCTGGATACCGATAACCGAGTCCTCGCCGATACAGTTTCCCGGGCCAAACTCAAAGAGCTGGTAGTTATTTCCCTCTATCTCATGGAGCATCCTTACCTTTCCCTTAATTATTATATAGATGTGGGTAGGAGCATCTCCCTGCCTGAAGACATAGTCCAGGTTTCTATAACTCACTCTCTGAAGAAGCCTGAAGATCTTATAGAGCTGAGTGTCGTTTAGGCCTCCAAAAATGGAGATCTTGCTCAGGATAGGGACTATAGTTTCCACATCATATAGGGGAGCTAAAGTTTTCATGGGGAACCTCCTTTTTATGGCTATATATATCCTTCAACCACATCCCTCTCTTTCCTTTTTAGTTAAAGGACCTGGGAAAAAACCATACTGTCCTGCCTTAGAAGAAGTAGCTTAAACCAGTTTCCTCCTCGAAGGCCTTAGCCTCCTCCTTTAGATATTTCTCCCTTATTCTGTCAAAGGTCCCATCTATCCTGGAACTCTGAATAAACTTATTTATCCTCTCAAGGAGCTGGGGATTCCCCTTCTGAACAGCCACTCCCCATCCCCCTACTCCAGGAAGGGGCTCCATAATTACCCTAGTTGTGTCTGGATACTTCCTGTGTCTTCTGACCACCGACTGGGGATCGTAGATAAAGACATCCACCTTTCCCTGGGCTACCTCCATAACAGCCTGACTCTCCTTATCAAAGAGTTTTATTTCAGCTTTATGGGCATTTTTAGCAGCCCACAGGTAGCCGATGGTTCCAGTTCTCACTGCAATCTTTACCTGGGAGGTGTTGAGGTCCTCTGGAGAATTTACAGGGGAGTCCTTATGTGCAAGGAGCACCAGGGGTGAAAATGCATAGGGCTCTGAGAAATCAACCTTTCTGGCTCTGCTTTCATTTATCCCCATGGATGAGATTATGGCATCTATCTTTCCAGAGAGAAGAGCGGGAATAAGACCGGAGTAGGAGATATTTTCTATCCGAAGATCCCGCCCCAGCTCCTGGCTGAGAAGCCTGGAGAGTTCCACGCTTACCCCAGCAGGATTCCCCTGATTATCGATTGTTTCAAAGGGCGGGAACTCAAGTTCCATTCCAACTACAAACTCCTCCCGGGCAGCAAGAACGGGAAGGAAGATAGATAAAGTAAGTAAAATAATAAAGATTTTTTTCATAGTATCCCCCTTTTAATTAAGTTATTAGTTAATTACCACATAAATCTATAAAAATAAATCTATACTGGAAATTAACTGAACTCATTAACCTCAGAAATCAGAAGTTTTTAGAGGAAATAGGAAAAGGTATTGAAATGAACTATGAGGTATTTTGGCAGTGTGACAGATTAAATGTAGGGGAGGTTTCTATGAAGAGAGATAAGGGTGAGATAGTTTTTACCAAGTATGGGCCCTATACAGTTGTGGATACAGAGGTGGTAGATGAGGATAGAGGTAAGGTTGAAACTCCCAGGGTAGTGTCTCTTTGCAGGTGCGGAGAGTCTGGAAGCAAGCCCTTTTGCGACGGGACTCACGGAAAGATTGGGTTTGTAGGGGAGAGGGAGTCTGAGGATAAGAAGGGTACGAGGGACTATATAGGTAAGAAGATTACAGTGCACGACAACAGACACATATGCAGTCACCACGGTACCTGTAGCATGGAGGGAGTATTTCTCTCAGACACAGAGCCGTGGATAGTACCAGACGGAAGTGATGATATAGAGGCTATTATCGATATAGTCAAGAAGTGTCCCTCGGGAGCTTTGAGCTATACCCTGGGGGAGAAACATGAGGATTCCTGGACTGAGGAGCAGAAAATAATCGTTACAAGGGACGGCCCCCTTCATGTGCAGGGAGATGTTGAGTTAAAGGACGACCAGGAATCAGATAAAAACCTTCTAAGTAAAAATCATTATGCCCTCTGCAGGTGTGGTGGCTCTAAAAATAAACCCTTCTGCGACGGGTCCCATATAGATGCAGAGTTTAAGGGATAACATTTTAAATATAGGGATTTCAGAAGTTAAAAAAAGGAGGTGCCTGTGGGGCAGCTCCTTTTCCTTTATACAAAATAAAAAGTAGCCGCTTAATCGCGGCTTTTTTTGTTCCTAAAAATTTAATAT